>NZ_BAAADJ010000022.1 GCF_039522365.1 Bacillus carboniphilus
GAAATGTACCCGGAGTACTATAAAGGGGTACATGGGAAAGAGTACAAGTTATCGGACATCCACTAGACAAAAAAGGACCGGGCGGTTTTTGCCCGGTTTTTCTTAGTTTTACATAAATGTATTTTTGTACAAAGCTAGCTAAACTTTGGTAAAATAGTAGGAAAAGTTTACAAATTGAGGGGATTTTATGAAGGTAGCGATTATTGGAGGAGGGGCCATAGGCCTATTATTTGCTTCCTACTTATCCAAAAAGCATGAAGTGACCATCTATACCCGGACAAAAGAACAGGCGAAAATGCTTCAAGAAAAAGGACTGTCACTTATCAACCAACAGGATGAAACTCAGATAATAAAGCTTTCATCTTTCCCCATGGATCAAATGAATCAGGTAGATTCCGATATAGTCATTGTGGCTGTAAAGCAATATCATCTAAATGATTTAATGGATCATTTAAAATCCATCCGTAACTCTTCTTTATTATTTTTGCAAAACGGTATGTCCCACTTATCTTATTTAGATACTCTTCCTGCAGAGTCGATTTTTGTAGGAGTTGTTGAACATGGTGCTCAGCGAATTGATCCAATAACAGTGAAACACACAGGTCTTGGAGTCACTCGATTCGGTCTTTGGAAAGGGGGACTATCCTTTGAAGAAGAAGAATTATCTGAAGAGGGCTTTCCATTTGTCTTACAAGCCAATCCTACCCTCATGTTAAAGGAAAAGTTGCTAGTGAATTGTGTCATTAATCCTTTAACCGCGTTGTTACAAGTTCCTAATGGACAACTAGTGGACAACCCATATTACTATCAATTGTTTCAAGTGGTATTTGAAGAAGGGGTTCATGCTCTACATATGTCATCAAAGGAACAACTTTTTAATAAGGTTGAACAAATTTGTAGAAAAACAGCACAAAACCATTCGTCGATGTTTAAAGATTTACAGGTTGGAAGAAAGACAGAAATTGAAGCCATTGTGGGGTCGGTACTAGAGGAAGCCAAAAAGAATAAAAGTAGAGTACCCACTTTGGAATTTCTTTACAACGCTATTAAAGGGAAGGAGGTATAATAGCAATGACTCAATTCATTGCCACTCTATTAGCCATATTTATAGTGATTCCATTTTTATCATATCTTTTAGTTTTTACCTCAGTTAAATTTATCTCTGGAAATCATAAAAGAGCAGTGAAATCTGCCATTGATTCCACCACGTTTTTTCTATTTGTATGTATTCAATTCATGATTGCGGAAATATGGGGTGGAGCGTTTATTTGGTTTTTCTATATCTTTATTTTAATTGTGGCTATACTCGCTTCTCTTTATCACTGGAGAAAGAAAGAGGAGATTCAGTATGGCCAGTTATTTAAAGGGGTTTGGCGTATCCATTTTTTTGTGTTTTTCGTCATGTACATTACATTCATGGTGTATGGAATGACTTCCAGTGTTATCGGCGCCATGTCTTGATTTCATTGAACAATACATGCCTCTTTTTGTGATAAGCAATTTTTTTTGATTTATGCATTTTCAGTGCTATACTCATTAAAGATGAAATTAGAACGAAAAGGAGCAAGTATTTATGCAGATCTTCCGACATAACGGAATCGCCGGAAATCAATTGGCTCAAGATTATATTAACAAAACAGATACCATTCTCTCTCTTTTTCCATATCAGTATGGTAGCCATGATATGTTCAAAAAAAGATGGGATTCCGTCATGAATCGCTCCTATCCTAGGCAAGAAGTTAGCGAAGCTATTCAATCATTTATGGAACCTTTCGGGTTAACCCCTGAAATTGAAAATTCCTTACATAAATTGAGAAACGCTGAATCCACAGTTATTATCGGTGGACAACAAGCTGGTTTTCTAAGCGGACCACTTTATACCATTCATAAAATTGTTGCGATTATCAAGCAGGCTGCATCTGCAGAAAAAGAATTGGGTAAGCCGGTTGTTCCTATCTTTTGGATAGCTGGAGAGGATCATGACTACGAAGAAGTAAACCACGTATTTATACGACAATCTAATAATTGGGATAAGAAGGTTTATCCAGAAAAAATACTTAAGAAGAAAATGGTCAGTGATATCACTTTCGATTCCGAGACTTGTAAAGCTTGGGTTACAGAAATCTTGAAACAACTAGGAGAATCACCATATACACGAGGATTGCAAACTGAACTAAATCGATGTATAGAGCAAACTACTACTATAACAGAGTTTTTCACCGCATTTATTCATACTTTATTCAAAGAATACGGTTTGCTTTTAATCGATGCCTGTCATCCTGTACTACGTAAGTTAGAAATGCCATTATTTCAAAAGTTAGTAGAGGAAGGTCACCATATTGCAACAGATATTAGAAAAGACCAAGCTGAAATAGAAGAGTTGGGATACACCACAACTTTAGATTTAGACCCGAACACCATTCACATGTTTGTTACGGTGAATGGTGAGCGAGAGTTATTGTTATTTGATCAAGAGCAAGGTAAATATTATACAAAGAACAGTAATTCCCAATGGACGAAAGAACAGTTAAATTCCCTTATTGAGGAATCGCCACATTATTTTAGTAATAATGTAGCAACTAGACCGATTTCTCAGGAATGCCTGTTTCCGACACTTGGGTTTATTGGTGGGCCAGGTGAAATTGCATACTGGGCTGAACTAAGAGCCGTCTTCAACCGATTTGATTTGGATATGGCTCCTGTAATCCCAAGGTTGCAAATTACCTACTTAGAAAAAGGTATTATGAAGAAATTAGAAAAATATCAGGTTAAATATGAAACCGTTATTCAATCTGGAATTGGGAATTACAAAAAAGAGTACTTAGAAACCTTTGCTCCTACACATATTTTTCAATCTGTTGAAAATACGGCAAAAGAAATTAGAAAACAGTATGATGGTTTACTACACGATATTCGTTCTTACGATAAGGGCTTACTCCCCATTATCCATAAAAATGAGAAGTTTGTGTTGGATCAACTTCACTTTTTAGAAGAACATGTTTGGGGACAACTAGAAAAGAAGAATCAGAAAGTCCTTCAAGATTTAGATGAAATTGAAGCAGCTCTTCGCCCATTCAATGGTCTTCAAGAAAGAGTTTGGAATGTTTGCTATTTTATCAATCAATATGACTTTGATTGGTTCAAACAAATGATGTCACTTGAATTAGAATCAGGTGGGAACCATTATATAGTCAGTTTTTAGATTAAATAGAACCCGACATGTTTGTCGGGTTTTTGTATGGACTTTCATATTTCAGCGGAAGACGACAATTTACTTTGTCGTCTTTTTGTATGTTTGCTGATATAAAGCGAAGAGTGGTGAAAAATAGAGAACGGTTTTTAGAGGGATTATACATATGTAATCGAATAGTAAAAAAAAACAGGTGGTGGAAAGTGGGGGATTGTGGTACATTAAGGTTAGAAAGTGGGGGTAGCGGGTATGTTCATGGGGGAATTCCAACATAACATTGATCAAAAAGGAAGAATTATCGTTCCGGCTCGTTTCCGTGAGGACCTGGGCGAAGCCTTTGTGTTGACTAGAGGACTAGATCAATGTTTATTTGGTTATCCGTATGAAGAGTGGAAAACGATGGAGGAAAAAATGAAAGGACTCCCGTTGACTAAGAAAGATGCCCGTGCGTTTACACGTTTTTTCTTTTCTGGAGCCTCAGAGTGTGAAATCGATAAACAAGGTAGAATCAATATTCCTCAGAACCTTTTGCAGTATGCCCGTCTTGAAAAAGAGTGTGTCGTTGTCGGCGTTTCAAGTCGTATTGAGATTTGGAGTAAACCTGTTTGGGAAGAATATTTTGCAGCATCTGAAGATTCTTTCTCTGAAATTGCAGAGAATATGATTGATTTTGATATTTAAACCCACACTAAATATAAGTTTGTCATCAAGAATAGAAGGTGAATACATGTTTTCTCACAAAACAGTGCTACTACAAGAAGCAATAGATGGACTCAATATAAAAGAAAATGGAATATATGTGGACTGCACATTGGGCGGTGCAGGTCATTCAGAGGAAATTGCCAAGCGTTTATCTAGTGAAGGAAGGCTAGTAGCGTTTGACCAAGACCAAATGGCTTTAGATTTCGCAAAGGAAAAACTATCCCCATACAAAGATCGAGTTTTATTTGTTCAGAATAATTTTCGCTACATAAAGCAGGAATTAGCCGCTTTGGGAATAAGCCAGGTTGATGGTGTTTTATATGACTTGGGTGTTTCTTCTCCTCAATTAGATACGCCAGAGAGAGGGTTCAGTTACCAGCATAATGCGCCTTTGGATATGAGGATGGACCAAAGGCAAGAGCTATCTGCTTACACAGTTGTGAACGAATGGCCTATCGAAGATTTAATTCGAATATTTTTCCGTTACGGTGAAGAGAAATTTTCTAAATCGATTGCCAGAAGAATTATTGAAGCAAGAGAGAAGGGGCCAATTGAGACAACTGACGATTTAGTCGACTTAATAAAGGCTGGTATTCCAGCACCGGCTAGAAGAAAAGGTGGACATCCTGCTAAGCGGGTATTTCAAGCCATCCGAATTGCCGTAAATGAAGAATTAGATGCTTTTGAAGATTCACTAGAGGCAGCCATTGAACTGCTTAATCCAAAGGGACGAATTAGTGTTATAACATTCCATTCCTTAGAAGATCGGATATGTAAACGAATTTTTAAAGAATATAGTGAAGGACAAGAGATTCCAAAAGGGGTTCCAATCCTACCAGATGAAGAACCCAGTACGTTACGTCTTGTAAATCGGAAGCCAATTGTAGCTTCAGAGGAAGAACTTGAAGAAAACAACCGTGCCAGGTCTGCAAAATTACGAATTGCTGAAAAGAAATCATAACGACTAGGAGGGCCAATATGAGTAACTTAGCACATAAATTACAGCAACAGCCACAAAGACAAGTTCAAAAACAACCCGTTCCACAACCGAAAAAGATTCGTTTTAGTCAGCTAACACCAGGTGAGAAGTTTCTAGGCTTACTCTTTGCTTTGTTTATCACAGTTTTGTGTGTCAATATGGTTTCTAACTTTGCTACAACCTATCAGGTAAATAAAGAAATTCAGCAGCTTGAAACAGAAATCGCACAGCAAGAGCGGAAAAATCAGGATTTTGAGAATCAGGTAAGTGAACTTAGCCGCTATGAGCGAATTATGGCAAAAGCCAAAGAATTAGGATTAAAGCTTGATGAAAACAATGTGAAGGTTGTGGAGGAACAGTAAAATGGGACGTAAACAACCTTTTATGACAGCTGGAGCGGTTCTTCTCTTTTTTGGGTTTGGACTGCTCTTTTTGCTTTTAATTGGACGATTTGTGTTTATTCAATCGGTCGGTGAGGTACAAGGTAAGTCACTTGCTGAAGAGGCAGTTCAAAGGTATACGAAAAATACTTCATTAGATTCGGCTAGAGGAAATATTTTGGATCGAAATGGTAATGTGATTGCGGAAAATACATCGAGTTTTAAGTTGATCGCGGTTATTTCTGAAAAAGCTTCAGAATATGTGGAAGATAAGGAAATGACAGCAAGAAAGCTTTCGGAATTTATCCCTATGACTGAACAGGAAATTCTGGCTCGATTAAATCCTGAAAGAGAAAATACATGGCAAGTGGAGTTTGGTACTGCCGGTTCAGCCATTTCGTTTAGTGAGAAAGAAGAAATTGATGCATTGGAGTTGCCTGGGATTGATTTAATCCGAGAACAACAACGATTCTATCCAAATGGTGTTTTTGCCTCTCATTTAGTGGGCTATTCTCAATTAACCCAGCTTGATGATGGTACCTATCAATCTCAAGGTCAGTTGGGTATTGAAAAAAGTTATGAGGAGTATCTACAAGGAGAAGATGGAACTCTAACATATGAAAGTGATATTTGGGGTATTCTCTTGCCTGAAGGTAATGAAGAAATGATTCCCCCAAAACACGGTAGTGATGTGTATTTAACATTAGATAAAAAGATTCAAACTTTCCTAGAAGATGCTATGTCTACTGTTCAGGAAGAGTATAATCCTAAACAAATGATCGCGATTGTGGCGGATCCGGATACAGGTGCTATTTTGGCTATGTCTCAACGTCCTACATTCCATCCACAAACAAGAGAAGGAATTAACCAAACTTGGCATAATTTTGCGATCGAGTCAGCTTTCGAACCAGGTTCAACAATGAAGGTGTTTACATTAGCTGCTGCGATTGAGGAAGGTGCCTTTCATCCGAACGATAAGTTCCAATCAGGGTCCCTCCAGATTGGTCCTGACCGAATCAATGACCATAACTGGGGGAAGGGTTGGGGAGAAATTACCTTTCTTGAAGGAGTCCAACGTTCATCTAACGTTGCTTTCGGAATATTAGCGAGAGATTATTTAGGCTACGAATCTTTTAGAAAATACTTAGATGAGTTTGGATTTGGTAAACCGACCGGAATTGGACTTCCTGGAGAAACCACGGGGAAAATTCTATATAACTATGAAGTTGAAAAAATAACAACTGCATTTGGACAAGGCACAACATTAACGCCTATCCAACAGATTCAAGCTGCAACAGCTATTGCAAATGAAGGGAAAATGATGAAACCTTATGTTGTAGACAGAATCGTTGATGGGAATACAGGGGAAATCGTTGAGGAAACGGAACCTACAGTTGTAGGTGAACCGATTTCAAGTAAGACAGCCAAAGAAGTTTTAGACATTTTAGAAACGGTTGTTACAGCTGAAGAAGGAACTGGGAACCGATATAAGTTAGAGGGATACAGTGTTGCTGGTAAAACAGGAACAGCACAAATACCGGACCCAGGAAATGGATACTTAAAAGGCTATGATGATTTTGTTTATTCATTTTTGGGTATGGCCCCTAAAGATGATCCTAAACTGATTGTATATGTAGCGATCCAACAGCCTGAACTAGACGAAGAAATCTACGAAAGTGGAGCAGTACCGGTATCCATGATATTCAACCCTGTCATGAAAAATAGCTTACAATACTTGAATATCAAACCTAATAACTTACCAAAACCCAAAGCTGTGACCGTTCCTAACCTTGAAGGAGAAAACAGCGAAAATGCTAAGAATAAGCTTATAGATTTAGGGATTGATGTAATCAGTGTAGGTACAGGAACAAAAGTGGTCCAGCAGGTGCCAATAGCTGGTACTAAGCTACTTCCTGGTGAAAAAGTGATTCTAAAGTTAGATGGAGACACTACGGTTCCTGATATGACAAGCTGGTCCTTACAGGATGTCATGAAGTTTATTAAGGTAAGTGGGATCCAGTTAAATTCAGCTGGTAGTGGATATGTAATTAGACAAAGTATTGCTCCAGGCTCTACTCTAAGTGATAGTGATATTTTAGTTGTAGAATTAGAGCCGCCGGCTGTAACATTTGAAAAAAAGAATGCACCAGTTGAAGAGGATGAATCTGAAATTTTAGATGAAGAAGAATCCGAAGAAACACTGGAGGCTGTGGCCGGAACTTAACTTGATCAAGCACCCCCTTACAGTGTAATTGCTGTGAGGGTTTTTTTTATGTCAGTTACAGTTCTACTTCTCCCGTGTACAAGCATATATTGGAACGAGCCTAAATTTGAGGAGGTTCTAATAAGTTGAAACGAGTATCTCAAGTAACTGTACGCAAACGTCTAACCATCGCACTGTTAGCCGGGCTCTGTATCTTTTTTATTATTGATCTGAGGTTAGGATACGTTCAATTTGTCTTAGGGGATATGTTGACAGGAAAAGCGAAGGACTCTTGGAGCAGGAACGTTCCCTTTGAGCCAGAAAGAGGAGATATAGTTGACCGAAATGGTGTTCCACTAGCCACGAACAAGAGTGCGCCAACGGTTTATGTCATCCCAAGGCAGATAGAAAATCCAAGTGAAACAGCTGAAAAGCTTGCCTCGGTATTGGACATGTCTGTAGAAAAAGCCTATAAATTTGTAACCGCCGATGAATCGATTCAATGGATCAATCCAGAAGGTAGAAAGATATCCGATGATAAGGCTAACCAAATTAAAGAATTGGATCTCAAAGGAGTTTATATTGGTAAAGATTCCATTAGACATTATCCAAACGGGAGTTTTCTGTCCCATGTACTAGGGTTTGCAGGGATTGATAATCAAGGATTAATGGGACTCGAGTTATTTTATGATGAAGAGTTAAGTGGTGATAGGGGAGCAGTCCAACTCTATTTATCTGCGAAGGGGAAGAAAATGCAAGGACTAGCAGATGATTTCAAACCACCTGTTGATGGGCTTGATTTAAAATTAACGATAGACTCAAGAGTTCAAACAATTATTGAAAGAGAATTAGATCTTGCTGAAGCAAAATACAATCCGGATGGGATTATCGCCATTGCTATGAATCCGAATAATGGTGAAATTTTAGCCATGTCATCTAGACCAACATTTGACCCTGCTAATTTCCAGGCTGTTCCTCAAGAAATATTCAACCGGAACCTACCCATATGGAGTACATATGAACCTGGGTCTACATTTAAAATCATCACACTAGCCGCTGCTTTAGAAGAAAAGAAAGTAGATTTAGAGAGTGATCATTTTCATGATCACGGGGAGGTAGAGGTAGCTGGGTCCACCCTACACTGCTGGAAAAGAGGGGGGCATGGAAGCCAGTCATTCTTAGAAGTTGTCCAAAACTCCTGTAACCCTGGGTTTGTTGAACTTGGGATGAGACTGGGAGAAGATACATTGTTCCAATATATTAAGGATTTTGGATTCGGCACAAAAACAGGAATTGACCTACAAGGAGAAGGATCTGGAATTATGTTCCGAAAAGAACAAATTGGACCAGTTGAATTAGCAACGACTGCCTTTGGTCAAGGGGTAGCAGTGACACCAATTCAACAGGTAGCGGCGGTATCGGCTGCTGTTAATGGTGGTATTCTATACACCCCTTATGTGGCAAAAGAATTTATAGATCCTGAAACTGGAGAGGTGGTTAGCCGTAACTCACCAGAGGCAAAGAGAAGAGTTATTTCAGAAGAAACATCAAAACAAATTCGATATGCACTAGAAAGTGTCGTCGCCCAAGGAACTGGGAAGAACGCCTTCGTTGAGGGATACCGTGTTGGTGGAAAAACAGGTACAGCCCAAAAGGCACAGAATGGTCGATATTTGGAAAATAACTACATCGTATCCTTTATGGGATTTGCCCCAGCGGATGATCCACAAATTGTGGTGTATGTAGCTGTAGATAATCCAAAGGGCACTGTAGCATTTGGGGGTACTGTTGCAGCTCCTATTGTCGGCAATATTATGAGAGACTCTCTTCCTTTACTTGGAGTTGAACCTAGAAAAGACCAAATTGAGAAAGAGACGACCTGGTTAGACACTCCTTTAGTAGAAGTTCCAGACCTAGTTGGTTTGTCAAAGAAAGAACTGATTCAGGCTCCATATACACTTAATTTAGAATCAAGTGGTGAAGGTGATATTGTCGTTGAACAAGCACCTAGAGCGGGACTGAAAGTAAAAGAAGGATCAACCATACGAATCTATTTTTCAAATCCTTAAAGTTAAGGGCGGGATTGCTTTAGGCATATCCGCCCTTTTTTACAAGGAAACCCTAGTTTTTTTTGAAACAAATAGCGTAAACGTACTGTTTCATGTAAAATGAATATGACTTTTTAGCATATAGAATAGTTCAGTAAAAAAACACAGACAGAATGACTTCGACATCAAGTAAAGTGAGGGAACTAAATGAAATTAAATCAACTAATCGAACACTTACATATTCCGATGCAGCCAACATATTCAGATATAGACATAACTTCAATTGAACAAAACCATCAAATGGTAAAAGAGGGAAGTCTTTTTATTTGTATAAAAGGACAACGCTTTGATGGACATGATGTGGCAGAAGAGGTAGTGGAAAGGGGAGCTAGGGCTCTCGTGGCAGAAAAGCCATTAGATGTTTCTGTACCCGTTATTGTTGTAAAGGATACTAGGAGGGCAATGGCTGTTTTAGGTGATGCTTTTTACGAACAACCAACTAAAAAGGTACAAGTGATCGGAATCACCGGTACGAATGGAAAAACCTCCACTAGTCACTTCGTGGAAGCTATAATGCGACATTGTGGGAAACAAACTGGTTTAATTGGAACGATGTACCGAAAAGTTGGAGATACGGTACTGCCGACTAAAAACACAACGCCAGATAGTTTGTCACTACAACAGACTTTTCACGAAATGAAAGAAAATCATATTGATGTTTGTGCTATGGAGGTATCTTCTCATGCATTAAAAGAAGGAAGAGTGTATGGGGTTGATTTTGATGTAGCTGTTTTCACAAATTTAACTCAAGATCATCTAGATTATCATGGAACAATGGAAGAATATCGCTTTACGAAAGGGCTTTTGTTTGCTCAACTTGGAAATACGTATGACTCTCATCGTCCTAAGTATGCACTTTTTAATCAAGATGAATCAGCAACAGACTATTTAAAGACCATGACAGCTGCTTTTATCTATACATATGGAATTGACCAAAACGCTGACTTTATGGCTAGAGATATAGAAACAAATTCAGATGGCACACATTTTCTGTTTGTAACACCTTTCGGCGAAAGAAAGGTCCATATTCCATTAGTCGGAAAGTTTTCTGTTTACAATGTTCTCGCTGCAGCAGCAAGCTGTCTGTTGAGTGGGGCAGAATTTGAGAAAGTATGTGATGCGGTCGCGAAACTTGAAGGTGTTCCAGGCCGATTTGAATTAGTAAAAGGAACACAAAACTTCTCTATAATCGTTGACTATGCTCATACACCGGATAGTCTAGAAAATGTATTGGAAACTGTCCAACAGTTTAAACAAGGGAAAGTATGGGTAATCGTAGGTTGTGGTGGAGATAGAGACAAGACGAAACGCCCAATTATGGCTAAAATTGCTTGTGATAAAAGTGACCAAGCTATATTTACATCAGATAACCCAAGAAGTGAGGACCCATTTGCTATTCTTAGCGACATGGAAGCGGGTGTAGAAGGATACTCAAACTACCAAGTAATAGAAGACCGCGCAAAAGCTATTACTCATGCCATTGAACAGGCTAAAGAGAACGATGTCGTTTTAATTGCTGGTAAAGGGCATGAAACGTACCAAATTGTAGGCGAAACCGTTCACGATTTCGATGACCGCATCGTTGCAATTCAAGCAGTGGAAAGTGTAATAAAAAAGAAGCTAAATGAGTGATATGATAATTATGAAGAAAGACCTGTTTTTATTTAAAAAAAGACTGAATATGTTTTTAAAAACATATGAATATCCTGAGTGTTTACACCTATATATCAATAAAGGAGGGGATTGTTCATGTTAGAGGAAGTTATTATTTTTACGATTATTATGTCGTTTATGATTACAGTTTTACTGTCCCCTCTGTTCATCCCATTTTTAAGAAGATTAAAATTTGGTCAAAGTATAAGAGAAGAAGGTCCTAAGTCTCATCAGAAGAAATCAGGAACACCCACAATGGGTGGAATTATCATTCTTATTTCCATTATCATCTCTACACTGGTCATGACAGGTAAATTTAGTAACATAACCTTTGTTACGTTCTTGTTATTACTTGTAACAGTAGGGTTTGGGTTACTTGGATTTTTAGATGACTTTATCAAAGTTGTATTAAAAAGAAATTTAGGACTTACCTCTAAACAAAAATTACTAGGTCAAGTGATTATTTCAGTCATCGTATTTTTCGTAATGCGAGAAAATGGAATTTCTACTGAGGTTAGTATTCCATTTACTGATATCGATTTTGAATTAGGTTGGTTCTATGCTCTGTTTCTTGTTTTTTGGTTAGTCGGATTCTCTAATGCTGTTAATTTAACAGATGGATTAGATGGATTGGTTTCCGGAACAGCTGCCATTGCATTTGGAGCTTTTGCAGTGCTTGCTTGGAATCAATCACAAATGGAAGTAGCTGTCTTTTCAGTGGCAGTCGTTGGTGCGGTTCTAGGTTTTCTTGTCTTTAATGCTCACCCAGCGAAAGTGTTTATGGGTGATACGGGTTCATTGGCTCTTGGAGGAGCGATTGCCATTATTTCGATCCTTACCAAGCTAGAACTCTTGCTACTTTTAATTGGTGGAGTATTTGTTATGGAAACACTCTCCGTCATATTACAAGTAGCGTCCTTTAAAACAACAGGTAAAAGGATATTTAAAATGAGTCCATTACACCATCATTATGAAGAGCTTGGATGGTCTGAATGGAGAGTTGTTGTGACATTTTGGACCGTTGGGTTGTTATGTGCTGCCCTAGGTGTCTATATTGAGGTGTGGTTAACTTGATAAATATTGATACGTATCGCCACAAGAAAGTGCTTGTCTTAGGTTTAGCTAAAAGCGGTGTTAGCGCCGCTTCTTTACTACATAAACTGGGAGCTTTTGTGGTTGTAAACGATATGAAACCCTTACATGAAAACCCAGAGGCACAAGGGTTATTAGAGGAAGGGATTACGGTTATTTGTGGACATCATCCCATTGAACTCTTGGATGAGGGCTTTCAATTTATCGTGAAAAATCCAGGGATTCCATATGAAAATCCTTTAATTCAAGGTGCAATAAAACGGGGGATCACAGTTTTAACGGAAGTAGAGCTCGCCTATCAAATTTCAGAAGCTCCCTTAATTGCCATTACGGGAACCAACGGTAAAACAACGACAACTACTCTGATTTACGAAATGTTAAAAGAAGATCAGAAGCTGCCATTAATAGCAGGAAATATTGGAACTGTAGCATCAGAGGTTGCGCAAGAGGCAACAAATGACCATACCATTGTTATCGAGCTTTCTTCCTTTCAGCTCATGGGTACGGAAAAATTTAGACCGCGCATTGCGGTTTTATTGAATTTGTATGAGGCTCATTTGGACTACCATCATACGGTAGATGCCTATTGGGAAGCGAAGGCAAAGATAACGGCTAACCAAACGGAAGATGATTGGTTTATTTATAATGCCGATCAAGCGAATTGCCTGAAAGTAGCTCAAGAAACAAATGCGAGGACGTTTCCTTTTTCAACGCGAACAAAGCTTGAATCAGGTGCATATATCGAAAATGATTGGATCTATTTCAAAGATGAAGCCATTATTAAAATAGAGGAAGTCGTATATCAAACCTTTGAGAACGTCTTAGCTGCTGTAAGTGCGGCCAAACTTCATGGGGTAAGTAATACGGCTATTAAGAATGTACTTTCTAGTTTCTATGGTGTTAAACACCGTCTACAATTTGTAAAAGAGCTCAATGGACGCATGTTTTATAATGATTCAAAGGCAACGAATATCGTTGCTACACAAAAAGCACTAGAATCCTTCCAGCAGCCAGTAGTTTTACTCGCTGGTGGATTAGACCGAGGAAATCATTTTTATGATTTAATTCCTAACCTAGAGTATGTGAAGACGATTGTTACATTTGGAGAAACTGCCCCTAAAATGGAAGAAATGGCTAAACAAGCAGGAATAGAAAACATCCATCGTGTCGATAATGTGGAGAAGGCCGTGCCTAAGGCTTATGAGTTATCAGCTGAAGGGGACGTGATCTTACTTTCTCCAGCATGTGCAAGTTGGGATCAATATAAAACTTTTGAGGTGCGTGGAGACATTTTTATAGACGCTGTGCATAAGCTTAAGTAAGGGCTTGTCCCAATATATTAGCGTCTGTTGAGGTGTTCGCATTGCCAACGTTGAAAAAATCCACACCAGATCTATTGTTAATCATTGTTACTTTATCATTACTTGCAGTCGGCTTAATTATGGTTTATAGTGCGAGTGCTGTTTGGGCGGAGTATAAGTTCAATGATTCGTTCTTTTTTGCGAAAAGACAACTATTATTTGCTGGTGTTGGAATTATCGCTATGTTCTTTATTATGAATGTGGATTATTGGACATGGAGATCGTGGTCAAAAATCCTACTCATCATTTGCTTTGTCCTGTTACTTGCTGTTTTAATTCCTGGAATAGGAATGGTAAGAAATGGTTCGCGAAGCTGGATAGGAGTTGGGGCTTTCTCTATTCAACCATCTGAATTTATGAAGCTCGCCATGATTGCATTTCTTGCGAAGTTTTTAACAGAAAGACAACGGTATATAACTACGTTTAAGCAAGGGCTTGTACCCTCGTTGGGACTAGTTTTTATAGCGTTTGCTCTCATTATGCTTCAACCGGATTTGGGTACTGGGACTGTGATGGTTGGAACATGCGTAGTCATGATTTTTATCGCAGGTGCGAGAATAAGTCATTTTGTAGGGCTTGGTCTAATAGGACTCGCAGGCTTTGTTGTTTTAATAGCATCTGCCCCCTATCGAATAAAAAGGATTACAAGCTTTCTAGACCCCTGGTCAGATCCATTGGGGAGTGGATTCCAAATCATCCAATCTCTCTATGCTATAGGACCAGGAGGACTATTCGGCCTTGGACTTGGACAAAGTAGACAAAAGTTTTTCTATTTACCTGAACCGCAGACAGATTTTATTTTTGCTATTATTTCAGAAGAGCTTGGGTTTATAGGTGGATCTTTTGTCATCCTCTTATTTGCATTATTACTTTGGAGAGGAATCCGAATAGCTTTGGGGGCTCCCGATTTGTATGGTAGCTTTCTAGCAGTCGGAATTATCGCAATGATCGCCATCCAAGTAATGATTAACATCGGTGTGGTAACAGGGATGATGCCAGTAACCGGGATCACATTGCCATTTTTGAGTTATGGCGGATCTTCGCTAACATTGATGTTAATGGCTGTAGGTGTCCTTTTAAATGTAAGTAGGTATTCTAGATACTAGCCATACCGTTATAGGAGTACATTTTTCTTTACATTTTAATGACAATATGTTTGAAGGACTAGCCTAATCTTGGAAATATAGTAAAATAGAAAAAGCGAGAAAAGGTTCATATAAAATTCCTTTAATCTCGCTTTTTTATTTTGTTTAAAACATGAGATAATATTATACTAGTGAAACAAAATATATACAAAAATAAATACATACACAGTATATAAGCATTACTCGTATTATAAATATAGGCGAATGTAAAGCATGTGACGGGGTGAACGTGAAATGAAGCTTTTGGAAGAATTAAATGAAATGGAAATCGGTAAGGTGAAAGAAAATGAACCGATGTCAAAACATACAACAATAAAAATTGGTGGACCAGCTCAAATATTTGTTGAACCATCTAGTGTAGATTCTATAGAAAAGGTAATGCGTTCTGTTAAAAAACACGCTGCACCTTGGCGAGTGGTAGGAAGAGGCTCAAACCTTCTTGTAAAAGACGGTGGAATTGATGGGGTGGTCATTAAGCTTGGAAAAGGGATTGACCACTTAGATTGGTTATCAGACACTATGATTCAAGTAGGGGGAGGCTACTCTTTAGTTACACTTGCTACACAGTTGAGTCGTAAAGGATTGACTGGCATTCAGTTTGCGGGAGGAATTCCTGGTAGTGTTGGTGGAGCTGTATATATGAATGCAGGTGCGCATGGATCTGACATTTCAAATATATTGGTGAAAGCACGCATTTTATTTGAAGATGGTTCCATTGAGTGGTTAACCAATGAAGAGATGGAATTCTCCTACAGAACATCTGTCCTACAAACGAAAAGACCGGGAATTGTCTTAGAAGCTATTTTTCAATTAGAAGAAGGAATCCGGGATGAAGTTGTGGAAGAAATGAAGAAATACAAAGATTACCGTCGAGACACCCAGCCGTGGACATCACCTTGTGCTGGTAGTATTTTTCGTAATCCCTTACCGAATTATGCTGGTAAGCTTGTCGAGGAATCTGGACTAAAAGGACACAGAATTGGTGGTGCCCAGATTTCGGACCTTCACGGAAACTTTATTGTAAACACGGGTGAGGCAACTGCAGAAGATGTGCTGGCACTTATTCAACATGTTAAAGACACAATCCTCGAAAAATATAACATTCAGATGGAGACAGAGGTTGAAATTATTGGAAAACAATAGGATGTTTTTCATCCCACATTGAGCACCCTATGATATAATCTTTATGATAAATGTAAGTGAAGTAAACCTGTAACGGCATGTCTTTTTATGCCGTTGCTTTCCTTTTATAGAGATGCTTTTCTGATGGGGTGGTATGGTATGGTGGACAAGTCGAAAGTGGTTTCCATTGAAGATCGGATACCAAAGCTTAAGAAAGACAGGCGAAAAAAAGCCAATAAAAGAATTATATTTATTATCACTATGTTTTTTCTGCTCATTGTATGTGTGATTTATTTCCAATCTCCATTAAGTCACGTAAACAATATCTCGGTTAAAGGGAATAGCTACTTAACACAAGATGAAATCATCTCAACTTCTGAACTTTCTAGAGATGATAATATTTGGGGAATTGATGAGGAAAAAATTGCACAAAAAATAGACGAGCTTGAACAAATTCAATCCACTACTGTACATATTGATTGGCCAAACAATATCTTGATCGAGGTTAATGAATGGAGAAGAGTGGCTTATTATAAAAAGGATCTTGATTTTTTTCCAATTTTAGAAAATGGGGATATGCTTAATCAGAAGGAAGAAAATATTCCTGTTCATGCACCATTACTCTTTGATTTTTCTGATGGAAAAGCCCTAGAAAGAATGGTACAGGAATTGATAAAGCTCCCAGAAGAAATTGTGCGATCCATCTCAGAAATATATTTAACACCGACTTCAAATGATCAACTGGCTGTTACTGTTTACATGAATGATGGATTTGAGGTGAAAGCTACCATTCGAACCTTCTCTACTAAGATGGGACACTATCCATCCATTGTAAGTCAATTAAATCCAAATATTAAAGGAATTATTGATCTAACAGTGGGGGCTTATTTCAGACCTTATGAATCACAAGTAGAAGAAGAACAAGAAATCACGTTAGATGATACCTCATCGAGTACAACGAACGAAAACTGACAAGAGGGAGATGCCGATGAAGTTTAGAGTTAAGGGCAAACATGTCATTCTATCCCTTGTAACGATTGTATTAGGCTATATTCTTGCTTTTTCCTATGAACAGACCCAAGACAATCGAAAAAATGTGACCGTTACGTCAGATCAGTGGGAAAGAGAATTAAGTCTGAGAAATCAACTTGTTGAACTTGAGGAGTTAAATAGAAGTCTTCAACTTGAACTTGCAAACAAACAACAGCAAGTTTTAGATATAGAAAATGAGCTTGCCAATAAAGCGAATATTTATTTTAATCTGGCTGAAGATGCAAAAAAGTATCGTATGTTTTTAGGGAAAATAAAAACAAAAGGACCCGGCGTTGAAGTCACACTAGAAGATGCTGAATATAATCCCAGCGTTGACCTAATCAGTGACTATATTGTTCATGAGCATCAAGTGTTCAGAGTCATAAATGAACTATATGTTTCAGGGGCAACGGCAGTAGCTGTAAATGGGCAAAGATTAGCCCACAATTCCTACATACTGTGCGATGGACCAGTTATTACAGTTGATGGTGTCCAACATAATGCTCCCTTTGTGATATCAGCGATAGGAAACCCAGACATTCTTTTTTCTGCTTTGAATTTGTCTGGCGGAGCAATCGATACGTTGGTTTCTGAAAACATTGTCGTTAAAATGGAGAAAAAAGATCAAGTGATTATGGAACCTATTTTAGGTGGTTAACCTGTATGGATGAGAAAAAGAAGGATGAAGAATTTTGAATAAAAGAAATCTATCTTTTACCCTAATCGCCCTCTTAGTCGGTTTAATGCTAGCAATTCAGTACCAATCCATGAAGCAACCGGAAACGAGAGATACAAGGGATATTTGGCAGTTAAGAGAAGAAATTATTTATGAAAAAGAACTTCAATCAAAGTTAATTCGTGAGCTTAGACAAGTAGAAGATAGTCTAAACCAATACAGCGAGATGCAATATTACAATGAGGAAGAAGTGCTTAGAACGACATTAGACGACTTGAAAGTTGAGGCGGGTTTGACTAAGTATAGTGGCCCAGGATTAGTGATTACGATTACGCCATATTTCCAAGGAATTGAATTAGGGCAAGAAGCGGTAAAACTAACACCTGAACTACTAAAGAAATTTGTGAACGAATTAAATATGTATGGGGCAGAACACATGTCTATCCAAGGGCAAAGGGTCATTAATACAACAGTTATTCGCCAAATTAACAGGGTTACGAAAGTCGATGGTGTTTCCCTAGATGATTTTCCAGTTAAAATTCAAGTTGTTGCGCAAAATAAAGATTTAGCAGAAAAAATATATAATCGTATACAGGCTTCCAATATTGAAGATGAATTTTTTGTGGAAGACCTAAAATTATCGGTATCAGAGGTCGTGGATGAAATAGAGCTTCCAGCCTATCTTGATTCCATTCGAATACGAAATATGGAGCCATTTGAAGAATAAAGGAGGAACCTTTTATGTGGCTTCCCCTTTTTGGACTAATTGTTGGGGTAGTTCTAGGTTTAATGACAGATATTAAAGTTCCAGACGAATACTCCAATTATTTGTCTATTGCTGTATTAGCAGCTCTAGATACATTGTTTGGAGGAATCCGTGCACACCTGCAAAAAGTATACGATGAGAAAGTATTCGTATCTGGATTTTTTTTCAATATAATACTTGCTGCAAGTTTAGCTTTTCTAGGTGTTCATCTTGGTGTAGACTTGTATTTAGCAGCTATTTTCGCTTTTGGTGTCCGATTATTTCAGAACATTGCGGTAATCCGAAGAATATTGTTAAATAATTGGGCAACTAAGGGTGAAAAAAATGAAAAAATTTGATTAGATATAGAGGGAATTTCCTTTATTTGACGAATATTTCAATATAAAAAGGTAAATTCAATTCTAATTGTTGTTCTATATAGATTAGGAGTTAAGGAGGTGCCATTAGAATGAACAGCAATGAGTACTATGTAAGTTTAGACATCGGTACATCCACCGTTAAAGTCATTATTGGCGAAATGGTGAATGACTCTTTAAATATAATTGGAGTGGGTCATGTCAAATCTGAAGGTCTACGCAAGGGCTCTATTGTAGACATTGATGAAACCGTTCATTCAATTAAAAGGGCAATTGATCAAGCAGAACGAATGATAGGGATGACCATTAAAGATGTCATAGTTGGTATCTCAGGAAACCATTGTATGCTCCTCCAATCACATGGAGTGGTTGCAGTTTCTAGTGATAACCGTGAGATTACAAATGAAGATATAGCAAGAGTAATGGATGCGGCACAGGTAGTATCCATTCCGCCAGAAAGAGAAATCATCAATGTTATACCAAAGCAATTTATTGTTGATGGCTTAGATGAAATTAGTGACCCACGTGGAATGATAGGTGTCCGTCTAGAAATGGAAGGAACAATTATCACCGGGTCCAAGACCATGTTACATAATATGTTGAGATGTGTAGAGAAAGCAGGACTTAATATTGTTGAAATTGTTCTGCAACCATTAGCTGCCGGTGCACTAGCACTCTCCAAAGATGAGAAAAACATGGGAGTGGTACTTGTAGATATTGGTGGTGGTTCTACAACTCTAGCTTACTTTGAAAATGGTAGTTTAAAAGTAACTTCTGTATTACCTGTTGGTGGAGATCACATCACAAAGGACCTTTCTATCGGTCTAAAGACTACGACAGATGATGCTGAACAAATCAAAATTAAATATGGACATGCTTTTTATGATGATGCATCTGAAGATGAGGTGTTTAGTGTTCCTATCATCGGAAGTGATCAACATCAACAATTTAATCAATTAGAAATTTCTGATATTATTGAAGCTAGACTTGAAGAAATTTTCGATTTAATTCAGCATGAATTGAGACGACTTGGTGTAAGGGATGTCCCAGGTGGATATGTACTATCTGGGGGAGTAGCGAATCTTCCTGGTGTTTTAGAGCTTGCTCATGTCGTGTTCCAAAACAGAGTAAGAGTAGCCATTCCGGATTATATTGGAGTTAGAGAACCTCAATATACAACAGCAGTCGGTTTAATCAAATATGCTTATAAGAGTGCTAGATTACAAGGAAGAAATGTCGGTACACAGCCGGTTCCGGTTGAAGTGGTTGAAAAGCGACAGCCTTCTAAACCTCAAGGACAATCAAAAGCACCTAGTGAATCCCAGGATAATATGTCATCTAAGATGAAGAAGTTCCTTGGTTATTTCTTCGAATAAAAACCGTCATGGAATAGATCGAATTAGGAGGATTTGTCATGTTAGAATTTGATACAGAATTGGACCAATTGGCAACGATTAAAGTAATCGGCGTCGGTGGTGGCGGTAATAACGCAGTAAACCGAATGATTGAACATGGTGTTCAAGGTGTAGAATTCATCGCCGTAAACACTGATGCACAGGCTTTAAACTTATCCAAAGCAGAAATCAAAATGCAAATTGGTGGGAAGCTAACGAGAGGACTTGGAGCGGGAGCGAACCCAGAAGTAGGAAAGAAAGCTGCTGAAGAAAGTAAAGAGCAGCTAGAAGAAGTATTAAAAGGAGCCGATATGGTATTTGTCACTGCTGGTATGGGCGGTGGAACAGGTACAGGTGCTGCACCAGTTATTGCTCAAATCGCTAGAGATTTAGGCGCACTTACTGTAGGTGTTGTAACGAGACCGTTTACGTTTGAAGGTAGAAAGAGATCTAATCAAGCAAGTGGCGGGATTTCTTCAATGAAAGAGTCCGTTGACACACTGATTGTAATTCCAAACGACCGTCTACTTGAAATCGTAGATAAGAGCACTCCAATGCTTGAAGCATTCCGTGAAGCGGATAATGTCCTACGTCAAGGTGTACAAGGTATCTCTGATTTAATCGCAACTCCAGGTTTAATTAACCTTGACTTTGCTGATGTAAAAACAATTATGTCTAACAAAGGGTCTGCCCTTATGGGAATCGGTGTTGCTACTGGTGAAAACAGAGCAGCTGAAGCGGCAAAGAAGGCAATCTCCAGTCCATTACTAGAAAAATCTATTGATGGAGCACAAGGTGTTCTAATGAACATTACGGGTGGAACAAACCTTAGCTTGTATGAAGTTCAAGAGGCTGCTGATATTGTAGCATCTGCTTCTGACCAAGAAGTAAATATGATCTTCGGTTCCGTTATTAACGAAAATCTTAAAGATGAAATCGTTGTAACTGTAATCGCGACAGGTTTTAATGAAGACGTTTCTCAACCGAAACCTACTCGTCCATCTTTTGGACAAGTATCAAAACCTTCATCTAGTACCCAACCAAAACGCGAGCCTCAAAAAGATGAATATGCTGCGGAAACACAACGTTCATCGTCTGCAAGCACACAAAACGTGGAAGATACATTAGATATCCCAACGTTCTTGAGAAATCGCAATCGTAGAAGATAAGAATAAATTGAAGTATAGAAGAGCCATTGGGTTAATGCCTGATGGCTTTTTTGCTGTTCTACTAACAAATTCTTCACCTGACAAAATAACCTAAAATATCTGAAAATTTCTCCAAGCTTAGTGACAGAAAATGACACACTTCCCAGGAATACCTACGTTATACTTTATTCAAGTAGTTTAGCCAAGCAATAAGGAGGGGGTTTACCTGACCGTTTATATGGATGTGATATGGCTATTAAATTTCCTTTTTGATGTTCTTCTCCTCCTCTTTACAGCATTACTATTAAAAGTAAAGATTCGGTTTTGGAGACTAATTGTATCTGGAATGATTGCATCTGTTACGGTATTTGGCTATATTTCATCACTCTCTTCAATTCTGTTACATCCATTGTTCAAGGTGATGTTATCATTTGTCATTATCTTTGCAGCATTCGGATACCGACGTCTCAAGTTTTTTTTACAGGCCACCATTACTTTTTATATCACGACCTTTTTGATGGGTGGTGGACTCATAGGGTTGCATTATTTTTTTCAGTACGAATCTAAGTTTTCACAGTCACTTTTGATGGCGAGCATAAAAGGGTTTGGAGATCCTATTAGCTGGATTTTTGTCATCCTTGGATTTCCCGCACTTTGGTTTGTGACAACCAAGCAATCCGAGAAGTGGGAAATGAGTAAAATTCGGTTTGACCAAACGGTAAAGGTTCATATTGAAATCCAACAGGTGACAGGTCAATTGACCGGTTTAGTTGATAGTGGAAACCAGGTATTTGACCCTTTATCTAAACTCCCGGTTATGTTTATCTCACCAGAAAAATTAGAAGTACCTCAAGAAGTTAAAGAAATGTCTAGGAACCCATCTAGTTACATAGAAGGGACAATAAATGTCCCAAATGGATGGGAATCAAGACTGAGAATGGTCCCTTGTCGGACGGTAGGACAAGTCGGTGATTTGTTAGTAGCTTTTAAACCTGACAACATAACGATTGAAACACAGAATGGACAAACAATGGATGTAAAAGGGCTGATTTCGTTTTCCAATCACTCCCTTTCTACTGAAGGTCTCTTTGACGCTATTGTTCATCCTAAGATGATGACAAGAGTTCCACAATCAACCGCATCATGACCAAATGCTTACTAATACTATACGGCTCTTTGATTTTTTTTAGAATCAAATTATAGGTAGACGAAGTAAACAATCTAGGACACTATGCTTAAAGGAGGAACAAGCTTGAAACTTTTCTTTCGACTACAGTATTACTGGTATAAACTCTTAATTAAATTGGGAATTAAAACGGATGAAATTTACTACATAGGCGGAAGTGAGGCTCTTCCACCTCCTTTAACGAAAGAAGAAGAAGAAATTTTATTAAAAAAATTGCCAAATGGAGATAAAACAGCTCGATCCCTTCTAATTGAAAGAAATTTAAGATTGGTTGTTTATATCGCGAGAAAGTTTGAAAATACTGGTATCAATATTGAGGACTTGATTAGCATTGGTACAATCGGCTTGATTAAAGCGGTCAATACATTTAATCCAGAAAAGAAAATTAAGTTAGCCACCTATGCATCCCGGTGTATAGAAAATGAAATACTTATGTACTTAAGAAGGAATAATAAAATCAGATCCGAGGTCTCCTTTGATGAGCCACTGAATATTGATTGGGATGGTAACGAATTATTATTATCAGATGTGCTTGGCACAGAAGAAGATATTATTACGAAGGACCTTGAAGCGAGTGTCGACCGGAAGCTTCTGTTGAAAGCCCTCCATCAGTTATCCGCAAGAGAAAAGCAAATTATGGAGCTTCGATTTGGTCTAGTCGGTGGTGAAGAAAAGACACAGAAAGATGTCGCTGATATGCTAGGGATATCTCAATCTTATATTTCAAGACTCGAAAAAAGAATTATTAAAAGACTTCAAAAAGAATTTAATAAAATGGTCTAAAATCTGGTAAAAAAATTTTTCTCATATAATATCAGTCGTATCATAGCTTGAACTATATTTAGAACGAATGTTCGTGTTGAACGTGTGCATATTTTTCCTTCCTCAGGAGATACTTATTTTTGAACAGCAGCTCCTGTTAGGAGGGAAAAGGGTTGACTCGAAACAAAGTAGAAATTTGTGGTGTAGATACTTCTAAACTTCCCGTTTTAAAGAATGAGGAGATGCGCAAGTTGTTTAGGCAAATGCATGAGGGCGACTTGTCAGCAAGAGAAAAACTAGTAAACGGAAATTTAAGGTTAGTATTGAGTGTCATCCAGCGATTTAATAACCGTGGAGAATATGTAGATGATCTTTTCCAAGTTGGATGTATCGGACTTATGAAATCCATTGATAATTTTGACCTTGGTCAGAATGTAAAGTTCTCTACGTATGCTGTTCCCATGATTATTGGGGAAATTAGGCGGTACTTACGTGATAACAATCCGATCAGGGTTTCAAGATCACTACGAGACATCGCTTATAAAGCACTCCAAGTACGAGAAAGACTGATTAGTGAGACATCAAAGGAACCGACTGCTGCGGAAATTGCGAAAGAATTAGATGTAAGTCATGAAGAAATTGTATTTGCTTTAGATGCCATTCAAGATCCAGTCTCTTTATTTGAACCTATCTATAATGATGGGGGCGATCCAATCTATGTGATGGATCAATTAAGTGATGAAAGAAATAAAGATTCGAACTGGATTGAAGAACTAGCTTTAAGAGAAGGGATGAGACGCTTAAATGAGAGGGAAAAACTTATCCTGCGTAAACGGTTTTTCCAAGGGAAAACTCAAATGGAAGTGGCTGAGGAGATTGGAATCTCTCAAGCTCAAGTGTCTCGATTAGAAAAAGCTGCTATCAAACAAATGAATAAAAATATCCAATCATAAAACTGCCTATTGGGCAGTTTTTTATTTTTGCCTTCATGATTAATAGTGGTGGTCTCATATATATAAAGTAGAAGACTTAACATTAGAGGAGAATGAAAATGGTGAGAATATCTGAGTTTCAAATAAAAGATGTTGTAACTGTTTCGGATGGTAAGAAACTAGGGAATATAGTGGACATTGAAATTAACGTTCAGACGGGAAAAATTGATGCTATTGTGGTGGCTAGTTCATCAAGAGTACTTGGGTTCTTCGGAAGAGATGAGGATATTGTCGTTCCTTGGAAAAACATTGTAAAAATCGGTGAGGATGTCATTTTAGTTCGCTACAAAGGTTATTCCAATTATGAAGAAGAAGAGCAGTGAGATTTATGACTAGTGGGGAAGAATGTGGTAAAATAGGAATTATGTAAAATTCTATGAGCAAACTCATTTACTGCTCAACTTTTGAAGAAAGGTGAATAGTTATGGAACCTTTCCAAATAAAATCCAAACAATGGATGGCGCTAGATACATGGATGAATCAACATCCTAGTCTTGTGGCAGGTTTTACAACAAAAGATGAAGGTGTTAGCTCTTTCCCTACGGAAGCATTGAACCTCGCCTTCCATGTTAGTGATTTAGAAGAGAACGTTCAAGAAAATAGAGAGCGGTTAGCAGAACAGCTAAATTTTCCAGTCCAGCACTGGGTCAGCACGGAGCAAGTACATGGTACTGATATTACCCTTATTAATAGCAATGACAGAGGTAAAGGAGCATATTCTCTAGAGACTTGTATCCCAAAAACGGATGGGCTGATAACCCGAGAGTCCGATGTTTTATTGACCTTATGTTATGCTGATTGTGTACCTTTGTTTTTTTTAGACCCTGACACGAAATGGATCGGTGTGGCCCATGCGGGTTGGAAAGGTACTACTGGAAATATTGCTAGTAAAATGGTGAAAGCTTTATGTGAACAAGGTGTGAAGCTTAACCAGATTCAGGTAGCTGTCGGTCCAAGTATTTGCAAGAAATGCTACAAGGTTGATCAACGCGTCATTTCTGCTGTAAATGCTGTCCTATCTGAACATGATCCTAAACCCTATCAAGAATTAGAAGCAGGTCAATTTTCTTTAGATTTAAAGGAACTTAATGTCCAATTATTAAAAAATGCTGGAATACCTGAGACAAACATCTTGTCTACCGGTTATTGTTCTTCTTGTGATCAAAAGTTATTTTTCTCACACAGAAGGGATCAAGGAAAAACGGGTAGAATGTTAAGCTTTATTGGCTGGAGGGAGTAATAAACCACTTATGAATGTAAAAGACAACTTCGAATCGATTCAAGCAACCATCCTACAGGCCTGTAAAAAAGTGAATAGAAACGTAGATGAAGTTAAAGTAATTGCTGTTACGAAATATGTATCTATCGATAGGGCAAGAGAAGCCATCGAAGCAGGAGTCGTGCATTTAGGTGAAAATCGGGATGATGGGTTTCTTCAAAAATGGGAAGCTCTTGGGGACAAGCCATGCTGGCACTTCATCGGTTCTCTTCAATCGCGTAAGGTGAAAAATATTATTGATAAAGTGGATTACATACATTCAATAGATCGGCTTTCACTTGCTAAAGAAATTGATAAAAGAGCAACCAAGCCTATTAAATGTTTTGTTCAAGTTAACGCATCTGGAGAAGAAAGTAAACAAGGAATCTCTCCTGGGGATGTTATCGATTTTATCAAAAAGCTTGAAAGCTATAAACATATCCAAATTGTTGGATTGATGACGATGGCTCCTTTTACAGATGATGAAAAGATCATTAGAAATTGCTTTAAAACATTAAGAAACTTGCAGTCAAAAGTCCAAGAAATAAAGTTGCCTTATGCTCCGTGTACAGAACTATCAATGGGAATGTCTAATGATTTTGAAATTGCCATTGAAGAAGGCGCTACTTTTGTAAGGATTGGAACTGCATTAGTTGGTAATGAGAAAGCAGAGGTGGAATCATGAATATAAAATCAAAGATTCGTCAATTCTTTTTCTATGATGATGAAGGAATGGAGCCAGAATGGGAAGAGACAGAAACAGAAACCCTTTCTAGACAAGCTCGCCATCAAACAAAACCTTCTAATGTTGTTCATTTCCAAAAAGAACAAAAAAGCGCTAGTGTTATCCTTGTTGAGCCTAGGCTTTATGCGGAAGTACAAGAGATTGCCGATCATTTAAAGAATAATCGTGCAGTTGTTATGAATTTACAACGAATTTCACACGAGCAAGCCAAAAGAATTGTAGATTTTCTTAGTGGTACTGTTTATGCCATTGGTGGAGATATACAACGTGTGGGAATAAAGATTTTTCTTTGCACACCTGATAACGTAGAGGTATCAGGGAATATTTCTGAAATGTTTAATGGACCTGATTCGAATTCGTTTCAGGAATCTGAAGAAGTGGGGTGGCTATAGTTGTTAGCTAATATTTTAGGTCTTTTAGCCTCTTTGATTTATTTTTATTCGATTGCCCTTATTATTTATGTGTTGCTTTCCTGGTTCCCAGGTGCAAGAGATTCAGCCATTGGTCAGTTACTAGGTAGGATCTGTGAGCCTTATTTAGAACCATTTCGTAAAATAATTCCTCCAATTGCTATGATTGATATTTCTCCGATTGTGGCTTTCATTACATTGAACTTAGCACAAAGAGGAATTTATTATTTGGCGCATTTTGTTTAAATGAAACGAGGGAACCTTATGATAGGTTTCCTTTTTTTAGGCTGTTTTCAAAAAGTTTGTTGATTTCTGCAAATATAATTTAACTACAGTTGATTGGAGTGGAAGGTGCTTGACTCATTTCCACTGCCCTGAAGAAATACATGGAAGCAGTGGAAAGTGGGAGGAAGGGACAAGGGAGACCCCGCAGGAGCGAAAGCGACGAGGAGGCTCCCGGACCGCCCGCGGAAAGCAAGCACCTGCAACGGAAATCAACGACCATTGTTAATAGAATCAACTAATGTCTATTAGCAACAATGTATGCGAAAACAGCGTTTATTTTTTGAAGGAGTAATTAAAATGAGCATTTACGAACACTTTAGACACGATGAAAAAGAATGGATTGATCAGGTTTTAGAATGGCGTTCGTATGTGGAAGACACTTATGCCCCAAAGAAAACCGATTTCCTAGATCCGAGACAACAAACAATCCTCCGCTCCGTCATTGGAAAGAATGGAGATGTTGAGGTTACCTTTTTTGGTGGACAATCTCATACAGAGAGAAAGCGGGCAATTCTATCACCGGATTACATGACACCTAGCTCTGAAGATTACGATATTACACTATGGAATATTGATTATCCTCAAAAATTTGTAAATTTAGAACATAGAGAAATACTCGGTAGTCTAATGGGACTTGGATTGAAACGTGAAAAGTTTGGTGATATCCTAATGGACACTTCTAAAGGCATCATACAGTTCTATGCCTGTAAAGAAGTAAGTGATTACCTATCATTAAACTTTCAACAGGTCGGTAGGAACAAAATTAAGCTAGAAGAGCTACCATTAGAAAAAGCTATCGTGAAAGCCGAGGATGGTAGTGAAAAGCAAATCACATCTTCCTCTTTACGTTTAGATGCAGTTATTTCTCAAGTTGTCCCATTCTCTAGGCAAAAGGTTCAGCAGTGGATCCAGCAGGGGAATGTGAAAGTAAATTGGAAGCTTGTTGAACAAACAAGCTTTGAATGTAAAGAAGGTGACACTCTCTCCATTAGAGGATTTGGAAGAATAACCATAAAAATAATAGAGGGTCAAACGAAAAAAGGAAAAACTCGTCTAACCGTCATCCTACAAAAAAGTTAGCGAAATTGAAGGAATTCCACCACAAATTGTCGAAACATTGTATAATAAGAGAACAAGTACTAGTGAATACACGTGGAGGTGCCTTTTATGCCATTAACACCATTGGACATACATAACAAGGAGTTTACAAAAGGTTTTAGAGGTTATGACGAAGACGAAGTTAATGAGTTTCTAGATCAGGTTATTAAAGACTTTGAAATTTTAATTCGTGAGAAAAAAGAATTAGAACAAAAATATAGTGATCTTACAGAGAAACTAGGTCATTTTACAAACATTGAAGACACGTTAAACAAGTCCATTGTCATTGCCCAAGAGGCAGCTGAAGATGTAAAACGTAATGCACAAAAAGAAGCAAAGCTAATTGTTAAAGAGGCTGAAAAAAATGCGGACCGTATTGTAAATGAATCTTTAGCAAAAGCTAGAAAGATTGCATTAGATGTAGAAGAGTTGAAAAAGCAATCTAAAGTCTTCAGAAATCGCTTCCGAATCCTAGTTGAGGCGCAATTAGATTTAATAAACGCGGATGATTGGGAAGGTTTGCTCGAATATGATGTCGATGCAGCTGACCTAATTTCAGTTAAAGACGAATAGATTGATAAGAAACTTGACCTTTTCGCTCATTTTCTAATATAATACACTAACGAAATCATATATATTATGACGATGACAGGGACAGTACATGCTCAGAATTCTATATCAGCGAGTCGAGGATGGTGAAAGCTCGACATAGAATAGGTATGGAAAATCACCCTCGAGTTCTTAAATTGAAACCTTTAGTAAATTTAAGCGTTTTGTCACGTTACGACAACTCAGAGCGGACTTTTTTATAAAGTCAACCAGGGTGGTACCGCGGGAATAACAGCTTCTCGTCCCTTTATTAGGGATGAGGGGCTTTTTTATTTTGTCTCTAAGTACTGATTTTTAAAGTTTGAAAGGATGAAAACAGTGGAGTATAAAGACACGTTACTTATGCCAAAAACAGATTTTCCAATGAGAGGAAATCTTCCAAATCGTGAACCAGATATCCAAGCAAAATGGGAAGAAATCGATATCTATAAGCTAGTTCAAGAAAGAACAAAAAACAGACCTAAGTTTGTTCTTCATGATGGACCACCATATGCAAATGGAGACATCCATATGGGGCATGCGCTTAACAAGGTATTAAAGGACTTTATCGTTCGTTACAAATCTATGAGTGGCTTTAATGCACCTTACGTACCTGGTTGGGATACACACGGTCTTCCAATTGAGCAGAAGCTAACAAATGAAGGTGTGAACCGTAAAGAAATGACAGTAGCAGAGTTCAGAAGACTTTGTGAAAAATATGCGAAAGAGCAAATGGACATTCAACGTAAAGGCTTCAAACGTATTGGTGTACGTGGAGATTGGGAAAACCCTTATCTAACCCTAGACTCAGAGTATGAAGCACAACAAATTCGCGTATTTGGAGAAATGGCGAAAAAAGGCTATATCTATAAAGGTCTGAAGCCTGTATTCTGGTCCCCTTCTAGTGAATCAGCACTTGCAGAAGCAGAGATTGAATACCAAGACAAACGCTCACCATCTATTTATGTTGGTTTTAAAGTAAAAGATGGGAAGGATGTTCTAGAAGAAGGTACAGAAATCGTCATCTGGACAACAACTCCATGGACCATTCCTTCAAACTTAGCAATTGCCGTTCATCCTGAACTTTCTTATGTTGTAGTCGAGGAGAGCGGAAAACAATACGTTGTTGCTAAAGACCTGCTTGAAAATGTAACTCAAGCTGTAGAGTGGGAAGCACCAAAGGTTGTAAAAGAGGTTACAGGTAGCGACCTAGAACATATTCTTTGTCGCCATCCTTTCTATGATCGTGATTCGCTTGTAGTACTTGGTGACCACGTAACGACTGAATCCGGAACTGGTTGTGTTCATACAGCTCCAGGACACGGGGAAGATGACTTTTATGTAGGTCAGAAGTATGGTTTAGATGTACTTTGCCCAGTCGATGAAAAAGGGTACTTTACTAGTGAAGCACCTGGTTTTGAAGGTCTTTTTTATGATGAAGCAAATAAGCAAATTACTGAAAAGCTACAGGAAGTGGGTGCCTTACTAAAACTAACGTTTATTACGCACTCCTACCCGCATGATTGGAGAACGAAGAAACCAACGATTTTCAGAGCAACAGCTCAGTGGTTCGCTTCCATTGAACCATTGCGTGAAACGCTTTTAGATGAAATTCGTAACGTTAAGTGGGCAACACAGTGGGGCGAAACAAGACTTTATAACATGATCCGTGATCGCGGTGACTGGTGTATTTCTAGACAACGTGTTTGGGGCGTACCAATCCCAGTATTCTACGCTGAAAATGGAGACCCCATTATTACCGATGAAACAATTGAACATGTAGCGATCCTATTCCGTGAACACGGATCGAACATTTGGTTTGAAAAAGAAGCGAAAGAACTATTACCAGAAGGATTTACACATCCATCTAGTCCAAATGGTAAGTTCACAAAAGAACAGGATATCATGGACGTTTGGTTTGACTCTGGTTCTTCACACTATGCGGTATTAAAAACTCGTGAAGACCTTCAGCATCCAGCTGATATCTACCTTGAAGGTTCGGACCAATATCGTGGATGGTTTAACTCCAGTTTAATCACAAGTGTTGCGGTAACAGGTCATGCTCCTTATAAGTCTGTATTATCAAACGGATTTACAGTCGATGAAAAAGGAAGAAAGATGTCTAAATCAATTGGGAATGTCATTGTTCCTGAACAGGTTAATAAACAATACGGAGCAGATATCTTACGACTTTGGGTATCATCTGTTGACTACCGTTCTGATGTAAAAGTGTTTATGGAGAACTTCAAGCAAGTTTCGGAAGTGTACCGTAAAATCCGAAATACTTATCGCTTCATGCTTGGTAACCTAGCTGATTTCGATCCAACAAAAGATCGTGTGGCAGTTGAAGATATGAGTGAAGTGGACCAGTATATGTTGGTGAAGCTGAACAAGTTAATTCATTCAGTTCGTGATGCATACGAAAATTATGAATATGCAACCATCTATCATGCAGTAAACAACTATTGCACGCTAGATTTAAGTGCCTTCTATTTAGATTACGGAAAAGATATTCTTTATGTGGAAGGACCAACTACTCAAGCAAGAAGAGCTATGCAAACAGTTATTTATGATAACTTGCTTGCACTGACTAAGTTAATGGCACCCGTTTTAGTTCATACAACGGATGAAGTATGGGCATTCGTTCCAGGTGTTGAGGAAGCAAGTGTTCAATTAACGGATATGCCTGAAGCCGTCACAGTTCCAAATCAAGATCAACTAGAGAAAAAGTGGAATGCTTTCTTAGACTTAAGAGATGATGTTCTTAAAGCCTTAGAGGAAGCTAGAAACGCAAAAGTGATTGGTAAGTCATTGGCTGCTAGTGTAACTCTTTTTGTAACTAATGAAACGAAAGATTTATTGGCTTCATTAAATGAAGATCTAAAACAATTATTCATCGTTTCTGAAGTTGTTGTAAAAGATGCAAGCGAAGCTCCAGCTGAAGCGTTGAAACTTGATGTTGCTACTGTATTGGTTGAAAAAGCTGAAGGTGACACATGTGAGCGTTGCTGGAATGTAACAAAAGATGTGGGTACAGACCAAGAACACCCAAGTCTATGTGCGCGTTGTGCAACAGTGATAAAAGAACATTATTAAGCTGTAATAGAGGCTCCCTCCTATTAGAGGGGGTCTTTTTTTTGAGTTTAGTACCGGTTTTACAATTGAAAGTGAGAAATGGTCACTACTACTAAAAGAAAGTGCATTCAAAGCAAACGTATAGAGGATATTAACCATAAATTCCTCTTCCACAAAAAGTGTGCTAAAATCATTACATAGTCTGATTGGACGGAGGTCTGGAAGTTGTTTATCTATTACATAATCGCTTTACTTATGATTGTGGCTGACCAATGGACAAAATGGTTAATTTTAAAACATATGGAATTAGGTCAGAGCATAGTCGTTATGGAAGATTTTCTGTACATTACTTCACACCGTAATAAAGGGGCGGCTTGGGGAATCCTTCAAGGACAAATGTGGTTCTTCTACGTCATAACGGTTGTTGTTATTATCGGGATTGTTTATTACATGCAAAAATACGCAAAGGGCAAGATATTAGCAAGTGCTGCTCTTGCTTTAATGCTTGGTGGAGCAATCGGTAACTTTATTGATCGTGTCTACCGTAAAGAAGTGGTCGACTTTATTGATGTCTATATTTTCAGCTATGATTTTCCAATCTTTAACGTAGCAGACTCATGCCTTGTAGTGGGAGTTATTTTACTTATGATCTGGATGCTACTTGAGGAACGAATGGCAAAAAAGGAGAAAAAATTAAATGGAAACGATGGAATACAACATACAAAGCAATGATGCTGGACAGCGGATTGATAAAGTTTTAGCTTCATTTGATGATGATTGGTCCAGAAGTCAAATTCAATCATGGATCAAGGATGGATCTGTGAAGGTAAATGGAGAAACGGTTAAAACAAATTACAAGGTTTCAGAAGGAGACGAAGTCGTCATCACTGTACCGGAGCCAGAGGAATTAGATGCCGTTCCTGAACCAATGGACTTAGATATCTATTATGAAGATCAAGATGTTATTGTGGTCAATAAGCCAAGAGGAATGGTTGTTCACCCAGCACCTGGTCATCCTGGAGGAACACTAGTAAACGGCCTTTTGTACCATTGTAAAGACCTATCAGGCATCAATGGTGTGTTAAGACCAGGAATCGTTCATAGAATTGATATGGACACATCTGGTTTACTAATGGTCGCTAAAAATGACATGGCTCATGAAAAGTTAGTGAAACAACTTCAGGAAAAAACAGTGACAAGAAAGTATGTTGCCATTGTGCATGGTGTAATTCCGCATGATGTAGGAACTATAGATGCACCGCTTGGAAGAGATCCAAAAGACCGTCAACGAATGACTGTTGTTGATAATGGTAGACATGCTGTTACACATTTTAAAGTATTAGAGAGATTTACGGATTATACATTTGTTGAGTGTATATTAGAAACAGGAAGAACTCATCAAATTCGCGTTCATATGAAATACATTGGGTATCCACTAGCTGGAGATCCCAAATACGGACCTAGAAAGACGTTGGACATTGACGGCCAAGCACTTCATGCTCAAGTATTAGGCTTTATCCATCCACGTACGGAAGAATACTTGGAGTTTAAAGCACCTATGCCTGAAGAATTAACAAGGTTGTTAGAATTCTTGCGAAAAAGTAATTGACAAATTTCGCGATTACCTCTATTCTAGTAATAGTTAAGAAAGACCTTTAAAGACAGTCCCGTGAGGCTGAGAAGGTAACGGATAAGGATATAACTGTGCATTAGGTGCAGTGTATCTTAAACAGGTCTATCCAAACCTCTCACGTCTCAAGTGAGAGGTTTTTTTGTTACCAAGATGATAAGAAAAAGGGGGTACATTCATTGGAGAAAGCACAAGTAATGGACGCACAAGCGATGAAAAGAGCTTTAACGCGAATTGCCCACGAAATTATTGAGAAAAACAAAGGAATTGAAGATTGTGTCTTAGTTGGCATTAAAACAAGAGGGATTTACTTAGCAAATCGGCTTGCCAAAAGGATTGAAGAGATTGAAGGAAAGTCCATTCCGGTTGGAGAGCTAGACATCACTCTTTACAGAGATGACCTAACCGAGAAAACCAATAATCAAGAACCTTTAGTTAAAGGGTCTGACATTCCGGTTAATATACACCAAAAGAAAGTCATTGTCATTGACGATGTGCTATATACGGGTCGAACCGTAAGAGCTGCTTTAGGTGCACTCGTTGATTTAGGGAGACCAACCATGATTCAGTTGGCTGTCCTTGTTGATCGGGGACACCGAGAACTACCCATACGCGCTGACTATGTAGGTAAAAATGTACCGACATCCAAAACGGAAAAAATCGTTGTACAGCTTGATGAGGTAGACCAAGTAGATGGAGTTACTATTTTTGAAAAGTGATATATAGTTCCCTTTTAAATGTGGTCCTGTGAGGCTGCCAAAGGGAGTACGTGGTTCAGATTAGGCTGATTTTATCCTAATATGAATTCGTTCTTCGTACCCTCTTTGTGCCCTAATGGTCATAAAGAGGTTTTTTTATGGGGACTTTAATAAAAAAATAAAAACGAGGAAGAGGAGATTTTATATGAACAACAATCAAAAACCAGTTCTAGACGTACGAGAAGTCCCAAAAGTGAATCAATGGATTATCTTAAGTATTCAGCACTTATTCGCCATGTTTGGCGCAACTATATTAGTACCAATGCTAGTAGGGTTAGACCCTGCAGTAGCCTTGATTTCAAGTGGTCTTGGAACACTAGCTTATCTTTTAATCACAAGAGGTAGAATTCCGGCGTATCTTGGCTCGTCGTTTGCGTTTATTGCACCTATCATTTCAGCCAAGACCTTAGAAGGTCCAGAAGCTGTTATGTTTGGATGTTTTGTAGCAGGTTTGGTCTACGGAGTTGTTTCTCTTCTGATTAGATGGCTTGGAGTTAACTGGTTGTTCAATGTCCTGCCACCAATTGTAGTGGGTCCAGTCATTATGGTTATCGGTTTAGGGTTAGCACCAACAGCAGTAGGAATGGCAATGAATGATGCAGATGGAAATTATAGCTTAACTCATATTCAAGTAGCACTTATCACATTAGCAATTACGATTATAGCTGCCATCTTCTTTAGAGGATTCTTCAAACTAATTCCAGTTTTAATCGGTGTAGTCGGAGGATACATTACAGCTTATTTCTATGGGTTGGTTAATTTACAACCAATTATGGATGCAAAATGGTTTCAGCTACCAGAATTACTTATACCGTATGTAACTTACACACCAACCTTCTCATGGACAGTAGTAGGACTTATCGCACCAGTAGCCTTTGTAACACTAGCAGAGCATACAGGTCATCAAATGGTATTAAGTAAAGTAGTAGGACGGAATTTTATTAAGAAGCCTGGTCTTCACCGTTCCATAATGGGTGACGGGGTCGCAACCATGATTGCTAGTTTAGTAGGTGGACCACCAAACACAACTTACGGGGAAAACATTGGAGTTTTAGCCATTACGAGAGTGTTTAGTGTATTCATTATCGGTGGAGCGGCAGTAACAGCCATTATGTTCGGAATGATTGGGAAAGTTTCTGCAGTGATTGCCTCAATCCCTACAGCAGTAATGGGTGGAGTATCCATCTTACTATTCGGTATCATCGCATCAAGTGGACTTCGCATGATGGTAGACAATAAAGTGGATCTTAGCCAACAAAGAAACTTGATTATCCCTTCCGTTATCTTAGTAATCGGAATTGGTGGAGCGTATATCCAACTTGAAAACTTTACGATTTCTGCAATGGCGTTGGCAGCTCTATCCGGAATTCTATTAAACCAGATTCTTCCTGGTAAAACAAAAGTAGATATTGACGAAATGTTTGATGCTGATACTGAAGATCAAACAGATGAAACTGAAAAACTAAAAGCTGTATAAGATAAACCTTTTAATGTAAGTCCAGAGAGGCTTCAAAAGGTGACCTGATGAGGAGGTATCCTCGTGATTGGATGGGATTGCTCTAGAGCTGGTTTTAGGGCATTCTTCATACCAGTCTGTTTTCTCGCAGCCAAATGAGAAAGCACCAACACCTTGAGTCTCAAGCTCAAGGTGTTTTTTTTGTAAAAAATGAAGGTGAGAGGGGAGCAGTACATGAGACACATCGTTTCAATGGAAGATTTCTCAACAAGAGAGATTCATGACATTCTATCCATGGCTAAAGCATTTGAAGAACAGAGATATCTTACACAAAACAATCAGGTTCTTGTCTCCAATCTATTTTTTGAAGCGAGCACACGAACGAAACTTAGCTTCGAAGTTGCTCAGAGAAAGCTTCAACTACAAGTGATCCCTTTTGAAGTAAGTACCTCAAGCGTACAGAAAGGGGAGACTTTGTATGACACGGTAAAAACTCTTGAAGCCATCGGGTGCAACATGCTTGTGATTAGACATCCGGAAAATGACTTTTATAAGACTTTACTAGATCATGTTGAGATTCCCATTATTAACGCTGGAGATGGAAGTGGGCAGCACCCCTCTCAATGTTTACTAGATTTATACACCATCCAAAAAGAGTTTGGTAGGTTTGTAGGATTAAAAGTCATGATCTGTGGTGACCTGAAGCATAGTAGGGTAGCTCGATCCAATGCAAAGGCACTTTCAATGTTGGGTGCAGAAGTTTACTTTTCCAGTCCAGACGAGTGGAAAGATGAAAACTTATTAGGCTTTGGAAAATATGTGAGTGTGGATGAAGCGATTGAAGAGGTGGATGTCGTCATGATGCTACGTGTTCAGCTCGAAAGACATGCAGCCCATTACAGTCTTGAGACATATCACGATCAATATGGACTAACAGTTGATAGAGCTAAAAAAATGAAGCCAGACAGTATCATCATGCATCCGGCACCGGTAAATCGTGGTGTAGAAATTTCAGATGAATTAGTAGAAGCACCACAATCTAGAATTTTTGAGCAAATGAAAAATGGTGTGTTTGTTCGAATGGCTATGATGGAAACATTACTACAAAAATGGGGGAGAAATCGATATGAAAACATTGTTCAAGAACGTCAAATGGTTTGATGGAGAAGAAATGGTAAGTGGAGATATCTTTGTTCAAGATGGAAAAATTAGCGGAATGGGACAGTTAGAAATCGATTCTGCTGAGATCATTGATGGACGTGGAAAATTTGTTTTCCCTGGTTTTGTAGATTTACATGTACATCTTCGTGAGCCTGGTGGTGAACATAAAGAAACGATTGAAACAGGTACAAAGGCTGCAGCACGCGGTGGTTTTACAACGATTGCACCAATGCCAAACACAAGACCTGTTCCAGACACAGTTGAGCATGTTGAACAGCTTCTGAAACGAATTGAAGAAACTGCGGAAGTAAGAGTTCTCCCTTATGCTTCCATCACAATTCGGGAAGCCGGTAAGGAACTCGTAGACTTTGCTTCGCTGAACTATAAAGAAATTTTAGGATTTACAGACGATGGAGTTGGAATTCAATCTGCAGGTATGATGCTAGAAGCTATGAAAAAAGCTGCAAGTATTGGAAAGCCAGTCATCGCACATTGTGAAGAAAATACGTTAATCAATAGTGGTGCCATCCATGAAGGGAAGAAATCTGAAGAGCTTGGCATTAACGGAATTCCTTCAGTCTGTGAATCGGTGCATATTGCTAGAGATGTACTGCTGGCTGAAGCGGCAAACTGTCATTATCACGTCTGCCATGTCAGTACAAAAGAATCAGTTCGTGTGATTCGAGATGCCAAAAGAGCGGGAATTCGTGTAACGGCGGAAGTAACCCCTCATCACCTTTTAATGACGGAAGAAGATATAAAAGAACCACTTGCAACTTATAAAATGAATCCCCCACTTCGCTCAACGGAAGATAGAGAGGCACTCATTGAAGGGTTGCTAGATGGAACGATTGATTTTATTGCAACGGATCATGCTCCACACACACTAGAAGAAAAAGAGGCTGGAATTGAGAAAGCGCCTTTTGGAATTGTTGGATTGGAAACAGCATTTCCACTGCTATATACACATTTTGTAGAAACGGGAAGATTCACATTAAAACAATTAGTAGATTGGTTAACGGTTCGACCTTCTGAAGCTTTTTCACTACCATTTGGTCACCTAGAAGTTGGGAAAGAAGCTGACCTTGTGTTAGTAGATGTGTCTAAAGAACAACAAATTGACCCTAATGAATTTTTATCTAAAGGCAAAAACACACCGTTTGCAGGCTGGGAATGCAAAGGATGGCCAGTCTTAACGATGGTGAATGGAAAAATCGTCTATCAAGAGCAGGGGGTTACAGCATGAAGAAAAAGCTAGTTTTAGAAAATGGAATGGTTTTACACGGAGAAGGCTTTGGTTTTAATACAGAATCCTTTGGTGAAGTAGTGTTCCAAACGGGGATGACTGGTTATCAAGAGGTACTGACGGATCCATCTTACTATGGACAGATGGTAGTCATGACGTATCCACTAATTGGAAACTATGGGTTAAATCGAGAGGATATGGAATCTTTCAAACCACATATCCAAGCTTTAATCGTAAAAGAAAGTTGCGATCGCCCTTCTCATTGGCAAGAGAAATGGAGTATTGATGAATTTTTAAAAATGCATCAAATTCCTGGCTTAAAGGGGATTGATACAAGAATGCTGACAAAAATCATTCGTGAACATGGTTCATTAAGAGGGGCTATCGTGAATGAAGAGCAGGATGAAAAAGAGGTAGTGACTAGCTTACTAGAGCGTAGTTGGCCGACTGATCAGGTGGCACAGGTGTCAACGAAAACTCCATACCCAAGTCCAGGAAGAGGAAAACGAGTGGTGGTTGTTGACTTTGGAATGAAGCATGGGATATTACGTGAACTGAATCAGCGTGACGCGAATGTGTTAGTGGTTCCACACACAATCACCAGCGAGGAACTATTGACCCTAGCTCCAGATGGAGTGGTTTTGTCTAACGGTCCAGGGAATCCTGAGGACGTTGGGCATGCAGTAGAGATGATTAAAGGGATTTTAGGTAAGCTTCCAATCTTCGGAATTTGCTTAGGACATCAGCTATTGTCTTTAGCTTGTGGAGCGAAAACATATAAATTGAAGTTCGGACACAGAGGTGCCAACCACCCTGTGAAAGATATCAAGCATGATAAGGTGTACATCACTTCGCAAAACCATGGGTATGCAGTGGACAAAGACTCATTAGAAGGAACGGATTTAGAAATGACACATGTTGCCATTAACGATGGCACAGTTGAAGGTGTAAGACACCGTAAGTATCCGGCTTTTTCGGTTCAATATCACCCAGAAGCATCGCCAGGTCCAGATGATTCTTCTTATTTGTTTGATGAGTGGATGGAGACGTTGGAGAAGAGTTTGGTGTAGGTGACTAGAGGGGCTTAGGTGGAGAACTAAGTTCCGAATTGAGAAGGTTGTGTTCTGAAATGTGGGCTCTAAGTTCTGAATATGCAATGCTTAGTTCTGAAAAATGGGGCTGAGTTCTGGAATGTAAACATTTAGTTCCGAAAAGATGGAGCTGAGTTCTGAATAGTGAGCTTTTAGTTCTGAATTAAGGTGGAAATTTCTGATAGCGGCCCCGGAATTTTCGATAGGGTTGCTAATTTTTCCGATAGAGCCGCAAAAGTTTCCGATAGCAACACATTAACTAAAAATGAAACGGGTCAATTAACATAAAACAACGCACGAAATACGAGAGGAGCTTTCATATGCCAAGAAGAGATGATATACGTTCAATCATGGTAATTGGGTCTGGTCCCATTGTGATCGGGCAAGCAGCTGAATTTGATTACGCGGGGACACAAGCTTGCCTTGCGCTAAAAGAAGAAGGATATCGAGTGATTCTAGTAAACTCAAATCCTGCAACGATTATGACAGATCCTGAAATGGCTGACGTGGTGTATATGGAACCATTAACGCTTGAGTTTGTTTCGAGAATTATTCGAAAGGAACGTCCAGATGCATTACTTCCAACATTAGGTGGACAAACAGGACTTAATTTAGCTGTTGAGCTGGACCGCTCTGGAATTTTAGAAGAGTGTAATGTCGAATTGATTGGAACAAAGCTTTCTTCTATTCAGCAAGCAGAAGACCGTGAACTTTTCCGTTCCTTAATGGATGAGTTAGGTCAGCCAGTACCAGAAAGTACAATTGCTCACACTTTAGAGGATGCCCTTGATTTCGTAGAACAGATTGGATATCCAGTAATCGTACGTCCTGCCTATACATTAGGAGGAACAGGTGGAGGAATTTGTGACCATGAAGCATCTTTAAGAGAAATTGTAAAAAGTGGTCTGAAGGCAAGTCCCGTTGGGCAAGTTCTTCTTGAAAAGAGTATCGCAGGGATGAAGGAAATTGAGTATGAGGTTATGCGCGATCGGAAGGATCAAGCTATCGTTGTTTGTAATATGGAAAACGTTGATCCAGTCGGTATCCATACTGGAGATTCAATCGTTGTAGCGCCGAGCCAAACGTTATCTGACCAGGAATACCAAATGCTCCGACATGTATCTTTAAAAATCATACGTGCTTTAAAAATCGAAGGTGGCTGTAACGTACAGTTGGCTTTAGATCCACATAGCGCTCAGTACTATGTCATTGAGGTAAATCCACGAGTAAGTCGTTCATCTGCGCTCGCGTCAAAAGCAACGGGTTATCCGATAGCGAAACTAGCAGCTAAGTTAGCTGTGGGTTATTCACTAGATGAGCTTATTAACCCTGTAACCGGCAATACGTATGCCAGCTTCGAGCCAACGTTAGATTATGTGGTTACAAAGATTCCAAGGTGGCCGTTTGATAAATTTGAATCTGCCAAGCGTACGCTAGGGCCTCAAATGAAAGCAACGGGAGAGGTTATGGCGATTGGTCGAAACTTCGAGGAATCTATACTAAAAGCCGTTCGATCACTTGAACTTGGAACTTCCCATATTTTTATGCTGGAAGACGGGATTGACGATGAGCTCCTTGCGAAGAGAATACAAAAAGCAGGAGACGAGCGATTATTTTATGTGGCAGAAGCCCTAAGAAGAGGCGTGTCAGTGGAAACCATCCACGAGTGGAGTAAAATTGACTACTTTTTCTTATGGAAGTTTGAAAACATTATTACTCTAGAGAATGAGTTGAAAAAGCATCCAAACCATGAGCAACTTTTGAAAAAAGCTAAGGAATCAGGTTTTTCGGACTGGGCCATTGCAAAACTATGGAACCAATCCGAACGTGAAGTAGAGGCTTTTAGAAAGGGATTAAACCTTAAGCCAATCTATAAAATGGTGGATACTTGTGGGGCAGAGTTCGAAGCCCAAACACCTTATTTTTACAGTACGTATGAACAAGAAAATGAATCGATTCGAACTGAAAAAGAAAGTGTGGTTGTCATTGGTAGCGGTCCAATTCGAATCGGGCAAGGGGTTGAGTTTGACTACTCTACGGTCCATTCTGTTTGGGCGATTCAAGAGCAAGGCTATGAAGCAATTGTAATCAATAACAACCCAGAAACGGTATCAACGGATTATTCCATGAGTGACAGACTTTATTTTGAACCATTAACAATTGAAGATGTCATGCACGTGATTGAACTAGAAAAACCGATTGGCGTCATCGTCCAATTTGGTGGGCAAACGGCAATCAATCTTGCTGAAGGATTGGCTAAGCGTGGAGTCAAAATATTGGGGACTAGTTTAGATAGTATCGACTTAGCTGAAGACCGCAAAAGGTTTGAAAGATTACTAGATCAATTAGCCATTGCAAAGCCAGAAGGAACGACTGTTTTTACAACAGAAGAGGCCATTGCAACTGCCAACTCCATCGGCTACCCAGTGTTAGTTCGACCATCCTACGTTTTAGGTGGAAGAGCCATGGAGATTGTGTATAGCGAGAATGAACTTGGGGCTTATATGGAGAATGCAGTTAAGGTTAACCGTGAGCATCCAGTCCTCATTGACCGCTATATTACAGGTAAAGAAATCGAAGTAGATGCAATCTCTGATGGAGAAAAAATTATAATACCAGGAATTATGGAACATATTGAAAGAGCAGGCGTTCACTCTGGTGATTCCATCGCGGTTTATCCACCGCAGAGTTTAACAGAATCACAGATTGAAAATGTGATCGAAAGTACACGGAAGCTGGCAAAAGGTTTGAACATTAAAGGTTTATTCAATATTCAATTCGTATTGGCAGACAATGAGTTATACGTAATCGAGGTAAACCCACGTTCTAGTCGGACACTTCCATTCCTTAGTAAAATAACAAACGTGCCAATGGCCAATATCGCTACTCAAATCATGCTAGGCGCAACTTTAGCGGATATTGGTATACATGAAGAGTATGTCCAGCCAATGGATGAAGTGTATGTGAAAGTACCGGTATTTTCATTCGCTAAGTTAAGAAGATTAGACATTACACTTGGACCTGAAATGAAGTCAACAGGAGAAGTAATGGGGAAAGATAAAACCTTAGAAAAAGCTCTATACAAAGGATTAATTTCAGCTGGATTTAAGATTCCAGAACACGGAAATGTCCTATTAACGGTAGCTGATAAAGATAAGGAAGATACGCTTCACTTGGCAAATCGCCTTCTACAGCTTGGCTTCCAGCTATTCGCTACAAAAGGAACTGCAGACTTGCTAGCTAGTGAAAATCTTCCGGTTAAAGAGGTTCAAAAAATTGGAGAAGATGGTCCTAATTTATTAGATGAAATTAGGCAAAATCAAGTGCAAATCGTGATCAATACGCTAACAAAAGGGAAACAACCTGAGAGAGATGGCTTCAGAATCCGTAGAGAGTCAGTCGAAAATGGAATACCATGCCTAACCTCATTAGATACAGCAGAAGCACTTATTCGGGTCATTGAATCCCTGACTTTCTCTACTGTGGGTCTGAAGAAAACAAATCCTAATTCAACAAAGGAGATTCACTATGCGCATTGAGGACATGACAATCATCGAACATGAAGAGATTGCTCAAAGCACTTATCGATTAGTGCTAGAGGGGGAACTCGTAACTGATATGACTGCACCTGGTCAGTTTGTTCATATCCAAGTTGGTGATCACTCGATGTTGTTGCGCAGACCGATAAGTATCTCAGAGTATTCTGTCGATCAAAAAAGATGCACACTCATTTACAGAGCTGGCGGGAGTGGAACCGGGACCCAATATCTTTCTCAAAAGCAAGTAGGAGAAAAAGTGAATGTTTTGGGACCTTTAGGGAATGGATTTACCCTACCGAGTGAAAAAAGTTCTATTTTAATCGTAGGCGGAGGAATTGGGGTTCCTCCGTTATACGAACTCTCTAAACAACTCGTTGAAAAAGGACATCAGGTTACACATGTATTTGGCTTCCAGAATAAAGAGAGTATTTTTTTAGAAGATGAATTTGCTAAATTGGGACCAACGTTTATTGCAACAAATGACGGTTCTCGTGGTCAAAAAGGCTTTGTGACTGATGTGATTGAAAAACTAGATTCCCAGTTTGATGATGTTTTTGCATGTGGTCCAACACCGATGTTGAAAGCTTTAAAAAATAGGTTTACGGATGACCGGTTGTGGATCTCTATGGAAGAGCGAATGGGATGTGGAGTCGGGGCTTGCTTCGCATGTATCGTCAAACAATCTAAGGATGACGGAAGTTACTACAAAGTGTGCTGTGATGGTCCTGTATTTTTAGCTAAGGAGGTATTAGTCTAATGTTAGATTTAAATCTTCCCGGCTTATCTCTTAAAAATCCCATTATGCCTGCATCGGGATGCTTTGGGTTTGGTCGTGAGTATAGTCGTTTTTATGATCTGAGTTTGTTAGGTGCCATCATGATTAAGGCAACAACACCTGAACCTCGCTTAGGAAATCCAACCCCTCGTGTGGCAGAAACGCCTAGCGGGATGTTAAATGCTATCGGACTTCAAAATCCAGGGTTAGAAAAGGTATCCTCTGAAGAACTTCCTTGGTTATCGCAATATGATGTCCCGATAATTGCGAATGTAGCGGGAGCCACGATGGATGATTACGTGAAGGTAGCTCGTGAGATTAGTACTGTTGAAAATGTAAAAGCTCTTGAACTTAATATTTCATGTCCGAATGTGAAGCATGGGGGAATTGCATTTGGTAGTGATCCGGTTATAGCAAACGAATTAACGAAAAAAGTGAAGGAAGTCTCGCAAGTACCTGTGTATGTGAAACTGTCTCCAAATGTTACAGATATCGTTTCGATGGCAAAGGCTGTGGAGCAAGCAGGGGCAGACGGGTTAAGTATGATCAATACTTTGTTAGGGATGAGACTTCACCCTACTACTGGAAAGCCTATTATTCAAAATGGTACCGGTGGTTTATCAGGGCCTGCCATTAAACCCGTAGCGATTCGAATGGTTTATGAAGTGAGTAAGCATGTGAACATTCCAATCATTGGTATGGGTGGAGTCCAGTCTACTGAGGACGTTATTGACTTTTTATCAGCAGGGGCAAGTGCGGTAGCTGTAGGAACGGCTAACTTCGTAAATCCTTTTATTTGTAAAAACATCATAGAAGAACTTCCAGGGAAACTAGAGGAGTTAGGATTTAGTCATGTTCAAGAATGCATTGGAAGGAGTCATAGAAATGACAAAGTCGCCTATCATCATAGCTCTTGATTTTCCTAATTTGGATGAAGTTCAATCGTTCCTAGGAAAGTTTAAGGGAGAGTCGCTTTTTGTAAAAGTAGGGATGGAGCTTTTTTATGCAGAAGGACCTAAAGTCGTTACTTATCTAAAAGAAGCTGGGCATTCTGTTTTTCTTGATTTAAAGCTACATGATATACCCAATACCGTCTACAGTGCCATGAAAAGGTTAGCTTCTCTCGGAGTGGACTTAATCAATGTTCATGCTTACGGTGGAACAGCTATGATGAGAGGAGCAATGGAAGGGTTGATAGAAGGAACTCCGTCAGGGAAATCTCGCCCTTTATGCATTGCAGTTACTCAATTAACGAGTACTTCAGAGGAGCAGCTCCATTTAGAAGGGTTCACTGATCTAGCTTTAGCGGACATGGTTGAAAAACAGGCGTTACTTGTAAAAGAGGCTGGTTTGGATGGGGTGGTTTGCTCTCCACTTGAAAGTAAGAGATTGAAAGAGGTTGTTGGTTCAGATTTTGTGACGGTAACACCGGGAATTAGACCAGCGGGTGCAGATATTGGAGATCAAAAAAGAATTGCCACCCCAGCCGATGCAAAGCGAAACCAGTCTTCATACATCGTAGTAGGTCGTCCGATTACGCGTGCTGAGAATCCGGTTTTAGCTTATGAACAGATTCAAAAAGAATGGGAGGAAACGATTCTATGAGCGGACAACTAGCAAAGAGTTTACTAGAAATTAAAGCGGTCCATTTGAGCCCAGAAGAACCATTTACGTGGGCTTCCGGAATTCAATCACCTATTTATTGTGATAATCGATTAACTCTATCATTTCCTGCAGTAAGAAAGGAAATTGCAAGATTATTAGCTGAAGAGATTCAATTAAGATTTCCAGAAGTGACGCATATTTCAGGAACGGCAACAGCAGGGATTCCTCATGCGGCTCTAGTAAGTGAAAAGCTAGACCTCCCGATGAGTTATGTTAGAGGCGAGGCAAAAGGTCATGGTCGTAAAAATCAGATTGAAGGTTTTATAAGAGAAGGCGATCAAGTTGTAGTTGTGGAGGATCTAATCTCTACGGGTAAAAGCGTAATAAAAGTTGTGGAAGCCCTCCGTGAGAATGGGTGTACAGTACTTGGGGTTATATCTATTTTTACTTATGGTTTAGAAAAAGGGTTAAAGCAGTTACAGGATGCTGGAATTGAATCTTATTCTCTATGTACGTATAGGGACTTAATTGAAACGGCAGTCGAAGTAGGGGCTGTACGGGAAGAGGATTTAGATATTTTAAGAGAATGGCAGAAAAACCCGGAAGAATGGAAGGTTGTTTTGAAGTAGAGATGTAGTGGTGCCACAGCTTATGACTGTGGTTTTTTATTTTATGGGAGGGCCGGTTGTTGGGGGCGGTCGCACTTAAATTCGATTTCCGCACATGAGGGTATCGGTTTTGCGGTTGTTGGGGTGGTGGCGGCCGCACTCAAATCTAATTTTTCGCACATAAATCATCAGTTTTGGCACTAAAACTCTATGTTTTCGCACTCAAAACGATATTCGCACTTAAATCACGATTTTCGCACTCAAAATGAGATTTTCGCACCCAAATCCCAGAAATCGCACTCAAATTCCATTTTCCGCACTAACCATCAGCCTCTCTATCAACACAAGCCGGTATTCCTTTTTAAAATCCGCTGATTCTCCTCCAATATAGGCGATACTGCCACAAAAAAGTGCAAGGATAAAAAAACTTCCATTAAAATTGCTGAAAATCAAAAAAAGACCCACATCCATAAATGTGAGTCCATTATTACTATTGTCGCAACGCCATAACAAGCTCTTCTTTCGGCGTTACATATACCGTTTGCTGTTGTTCATAAATCACAAAACCAGGTTTAGCACCGCTTGGTTTTTTCACATGGCGGACTTTTGTAAAATCAACCGGTACAGAGCTAGAGCTTCGCGCTTTACTAAAGTATGCAGCTAGAGTAGCAGCTTCTAGTATGGTTTCTTCTGATGGTTCAAGGGAACGAATCACAACGTGAGATCCCGGGATATCCTTTGTATGAAGCCATATTTCATCTTTTTTAGCTACACGGTTGGTTAAATAATCATTTTGTTTGTTGTTTTTACCTACAAGAATGTCTGTCCCATCCGTTGCTTTATACAATTCAAGAGTTGGGGTCTGAGGTTTGTTTTTCTTTTTCCCTTTGCTGGCTCTTGCTTTAATATAGCCTTCTTCGACAAGCTCCTCCCGAATTTCTTCCACATCTTTAGGTGAAGCATTGTCTAGCTGCTGCATTAACACTTCAAGATATTCGATTTCTTCTTTTGTTTGTTCGATTTGCTCTTGAACCACTACGATTGCATTTTTCATCTTTTGATATTTTGCATAATAGCCTTGAGCATTTTCTGAAGGTGACTTGTTTGGGTTTAATGAAATCACAATGGTCTCAGCATCTTCACTGTAGTAGTTTTCTACTTCTACTTCTTCCATCCCTTTTGTCACTCTATACAAATTGGCAGTCAACAATTCCCCATACAGCTGATACTTGTCTGCTTGTTTCGCATCTTCTAATGTTTGCTGTAATTTTTCAATTTTGTTTTCGTTTTTACGCTTCTCTTGTTGGAGTGTTCTTTCCAGGTCGGAAGCTACTTGTTTAATCCGGTCTCTCTCTGCCTTACCAAAATAATACCGATCTAGCAATTCACTCAGTGTGGAGAAGGATTTTATCTCTGTACTGATGTGCTGTAGAGGTATCATGTAAAAGGCTTCTTTTTGGTCACCCTCCATGATGGACGGTTGATAAGCGTGGTCTCGGATTGGCTTCATGACTTCCACAAACATATTAGGTACTGTTGCGCGATTCGCTAAAGGAATTCGTGAGATGATTTCCTTTGCGATCAGTGGTGAGAGCCCCTCAAATTTCTGAACCATTTGCTGAGCAATTTTACCTCCAGTGAAATCAATTTTCTTCAATACAACTTCTTCTGTAGCTTCAATAGGATTCTCCTTCTCTTGAGAAGGTGGGGATACATACGTATGGCCCGGTAGTAATGTACGGAATCGGTTCACAGCTGGTGGAATATGTTTAATACAATCAAGAATGGTATTTTTATCAGGGTCGACTAGTAGCAAGTTACTGTGTCTTCCCATCAACTCTATGATCAGAAGCTTATTTTTCCAATCTCCTAATTCGTTTCTCGATTTCACTTTAAATGTAATGATTCGATCCAAGCCTTTCTGTTCAATGGCTTCAATAATCCCACCTTCTAAGTGCTTTCGTAAAAGCATACAGAACATCGGAGGCTCTTTTGGATTCTCATATCCCTCTTCCGTTAGTTGTACTCGGTGGAAACTTGGGTGAGTAGACAGAAGGAGTTTCTGGTTATTTCCATTTCCTCTGATTTGTAAAACAACTTCTAATTTATATGGTTGATGAACCTTGGAAATTCTGGCTCCAATTAGAGATTGAAGTTCGTGAACCATGGCTCGTGTAAATAATCCGTCAAACGACATGTCCTTAACATCCTTTATATGTATTGTACGAGCAAAGAACTTTATAAGTATACGAAGATTATATCATTTTTTGGGACAACTCTGAATAAGTATCGAAAGAGAGAAGGACAACTCTTCTTATTGATGAAGGGGGAAGTGAGCTAGGATATGAAATTTCATGAAATGCCCGTAGAAGATTTGAAAAAGAGTTTAAGTACTGATTTTGAAAATGGATTATCGAATGAAGAGGTGAAGAAACGACGCAAACAACATGGTTTTAACGAACTACAAGAAGGAGAAAAACAATCAGCCCTTCTCCTGTTCTTTAGTCAGTTCAAGGACTTTATGGTTCTCGTTTTATTAGGAGCTACTTTTATATCTGGTATTTTGGGAGAGTATGTGGATGCCATTGCCATTATGGCGATTGTTTTGATCAATGGAGTTCTCGGCTTTTTCCAAGAGAGGAAAGCAGAAAAATCGCTACAAGCACTTAAGGAATTATCAGCACCCCAGGTAACCGTCCTCCGAAATGGTGAATGGGAGAAGATCCCTTCTAAAGAAGTAGTTCCTGGTGATATCGTTAAATTTACATCGGGCGATCGAATTGGGGCTGACCTGCGAATTATTGAAGCAAAAAGTTTGGAAATAGAGGAATCTGCTCTAACGGGTGAGTCGGTTCCAGTTGAAAAAAATGTTTCACCAATCCGAGAGCAAAAGCTGTCGATTGGAGATATGCATAATATGGCCTTCATGGGAACATTAGTTACACGCGGTTCCGGTGTGGGAGTTGTAGTGTCCGTTGGAATGAAAACAGCAATGGGACAAATTGCTGATTTATTACAAACGGCAGAGTCCATGATGACTCCGCTTCAAAGGCGCTTAGAAGAACTAGGAAAGATTTTGATTATTGCGGCCCTCTTGTTAACCGCTCTGGTCGTGGTAGTTGGGGTCATTCAAGGTCATGATTTATATACGATGTTCTTTGCTGGAGTTAGTTTAGCGGTTGCTGCTATTCCAGAAGGTCTTCCGGCCATTGTTACGGTTGCTCTGTCTCTCGGTGTTCAGAAAATGATTAAACGAAAAGCCATTGTCCGAAAGCTTCCTGCGGTTGAGACACTCGGATGTGCATCAGTTATTTGTTCTGATAAAACAGGAACAATGACACAAAACAAGATGACGGTGACCAAACTATGGAGCGGTGGAAAAACGTGGGATGTAACAGGACAAGGGTATGAACCTAGAGGAGAATTTCTACAAGGTGAAAGATCCGTTCAAATAAAAGAAGAAAAGGCATTTCAACAATTACTTTCCTTTGGAATGTTATGTAACCACGCAGAGTTAAAATACGATGGAGACCAGTACCATTTAGATGGTGACCCAACTGAAGGCGCCATGCTAATCGCTGCTATGAAAGCGGGTTATACCAGAGATAGTCTACAGAAGCAATTTAGAATTGTACATGAGTTCCCGTTTGACTCTGATCGAAAAATGATGAGTGTCGTTGTCGAGGACCCAAATGGCAAAAAATTCGTTGTCACAAAGGGTGCACCAGACGTCCTCCTGAAGGTGAGCGACTCTATTCTGTATGATAATAAGCTTCAATATTTCTCTGATTCTCATCGAAAAACAGTGGTGGGAGCCATTGAGTCAATGGCTCAAGATGCCTTACGTACCATTGCCGTTGCGTATAGACCTTTGAGTAACGGTACCTATCCTCTTCATGAAGCAGAAGCAGAGAAAGATTTAACTCTAATTGGTTTACAAGGTATGATTGACCCACCGCGTCCAGAGGTAAGGGAAGCGGTTAAGGAGTGTAAAAAAGCGGGCATACAAACGGTCATGATTACGGGCGATCATGTATCGACAGCTAAAGCTATTGCCAAGCAACTTGGTATATTATCAAGTCAACATATTGTTCTAGAAGGTCATCAGTTAAATGACATGTCAGTGGAAGAGCTAGAAGATGTGGTGGAAAAAACGGCAGTATTTGCTCGCGTATCTCCTGAGCATAAGCTGAAAATTGTAAAAGCGTTTCAAAATCGTGGACACATTGTTGCTATGACAGGAGATGGTGTAAATGATGCTCCTGCTATAAAAGCAGCTGATATTGGCGTAGCGATGGGAATCACGGGTACGGATGTTGCGAAAGAAGCGTCTTCCCTTGTTTTATTAGATGATAATTTTACAACTATTAAAGCAGCTATTGAAGAAGGTCGGAACATCTATGAAAATATTCGAAAGTTCATTCGATACTTATTAGCTTCTAATGTTGGTGAAATTTTAGTGATGTTGTTTGCGATGCTTCTCGCATTGCCTTTACCTCTCGTCCCAATCCAGATCCTTTGGGTGAACCTAGTAACAGATGGATTACCAGCAATGGCCCTTGGATTGGATCCTTCTGAAGATGATGTGATGAATAGAAAACCAAGGCATCCAAAGGAAGGCGTATTTGCAAGAGGTTTAGGTTGGAAGGTTGTTTCAAGAGGGTTCCTAATTGGATTAGTTACGTTAATTGCCTTTATGATTGCGTATCAAGGGCAAGATGACCGTTTAGCATATGCTCAAACTGTTGCTTTTGCAACGTTAGTTATGGCTCAGTTGATTCACGTATTTGATTGTAGAAGTGACCACTCTGTTTTTGCAAGAAATCCATTTGAGAATAAATATTTAATCGGTGCGGTGTTGTCCTCTCTAGTGTTAATGTTTATTGTTATTTACTATCCACCTCTACAACCTGTATTCCATACAGTGGCCATTGACGTGAAAGATTGGCTGTTTATTACTGGTCTGGCGGCAATTCCAACATTTGTTTGGGTAGGGTCACATTTTACAAGAAAAACAAAATAATATGTGATATAATCCAAAAGGTAATAGAGATTCTATTACCTTTTCTTTCGTTTTTTACGTAATTTTCAAACTCAAATCTAGCCCGTTTAAATAAAGGTTGTGATAATTGTGATCATGAGTATGACAGGCTATGGCAGGAGTAAAAAGGAGTCTGGCCCTTATCAAGTAAGTGTTGAATTAAAAGCGGTTAATCATCGTTTTTGTGAGGTCTCTTTAAGAATCCCTAGATCTTTCATTTATATTGAAGATAAGATTAAAAAGAAAGTTCAATCATACATTAGACGTGGTCGTGTAGAGGGATACTTAAATGTAGAGGGTGAAGGATTAACTACTCGGTCTCTACAAGTGGATTGGGAACTTCTTGACCAATATGTAACCGCAATAAAACAAGTGAAACAACGCTATTCTTTACAGGATGAAATGACACTTCCAAACGTCATTCAAAGAGAAGATTTTTTTCAAATTGTTGAAAAGGAAGAGGAAAACCTAGTGGAACTTGAACAGCTTATTCTTGATTCATTTGAAGAAGCTGTGAAGAATTTAGCGAATATGAGACAACTTGAAGGGCAAGAGTTAAAAAAGGATTTGCTTAAATACATAGATCAAATACAAGGTAAGGTAAATAACCTTGAAAAGTCAGCCCCACTCGTTACCGAGCAATATAAGGAACGATTGGAAAAACGGTTATATGACTTCCAGAGTGGTCAGTTGGATGAAAATCGACTTCTAACTGAGGTGGCCATATTTGCCGATAAGGCCGATATAAGTGAAGAGTTAACTAGATTGACAAGCCATTGCACACAGTTTTTACAATCACTCGAGAGTAATGAGCCTGTAGGTAGAAAATTAGACTTTATTATTCAAGAAATGAATCGTGAAATTAACACGATTGGCTCAAAGGCAAATGACAAACAAATTGCGCAAGATGTGGTAGAATTGAAAACAATTCTTGAAAAAATGCGTGAACAAGTTCAAAATATCGAGTAATTGGAATAATTGCTTACGTGAACGGTCAAAATATGATATTGAGTATTAGGAGGTCCTATGGGCATACAGCTTATAAACATTGGTTTCGGAAATATAGTATCTGCCAATCGCTTAATTTCTATCGTGAGTCCTGAATCGGCTCCCATTAAACGATTGGTACAAGACGCACGTGATCGAAATATGCTAATTGATGCGACCTATGGTAGACGCACACGAGCAGTTTTAATCATGGATTCAGACCATGTCATTCTGTCCGCTGTTCAACCTGAGACTGTAGCACATCGATTAGTGGACCGTGAAGAGATCGTGGATGAAGGGTAGGAACAATTTATGAGAGGTAAGAAAGGTCTTTTGATCGTTTTATCTGGACCATCCGGTGTTGGAAAAGGGACAGTTCGAAAAGCGATTTTTTCAAAAGATAATACAAAATATGAATACTCGATTTCTGTAACAACAAGAAATCCACGTGAAGGTGAAACAAATGGAGTGGATTATTTCTTTAAATCCAGAGACGAGTTTGAACAAATGATTGAAAAAGGAGAACTATTAGAGTACGCAGAGTATGTCGGCAACTACTATGGAACTCCTGTTGATTACGTTCGTCAAACATTAGATGAAGGTAGGGATGTGTTTCTAGAAATTGAAGTCCAAGGGGCTAGACAAGTAAGAGAAAAGTTTCCTGATGGATTGTTCATTTTTCTAGTGCCACCAAGCCTACACGAGCTTCGTTCTAGATTAACAGGTCGTGGTACAGATTCTGAAGAAATCATTCAGGATCGATTAAATGCGGCTAAAGAAGAATTAATGTTGATGAATTTGTATGATTACGTCGTTGTTAATGATAGAATTGAATCAGCCTGTGACACGATTGATTCAATCGTAGCGGCAGAACATTGCCGTCGTGAACGAGTTGAAAAAATTTATAAAGAAATGTTAGGAGTGGACTGATATCCATGCTGAATCCATCAATTGATTCCTTATTAACGAAAATAGATTCTAAATATTCCTTAGTAACCATCGCTGCTAAAAGAGCTCGTAAACTTCAGTTGAAAGAAGAAACACCACTTCAAGAAAAATATATATCCCATAAGTTTGTTGGTAAAGCACTTGAGGAAATTAACAATGGTGGCCTAAGAATGGCAGCAAAAGATTAACAGCACAGACTCATTTAGGGGTCTGACCCCAAGAATACACTTGGGGTCAGGCCCTTTGTTGTATTTGGAAAATTGATTCATTTAGATTTAGATATAAACTCCTATCAATTTATTACGGTTATAAAAGGGGTAGTGGAAATGGAAAAGAAGAAAATCCTGTTGTGTGTATCAGGTGGAATCGCTGTATTTAAAGCCGCAGCACTAACGAGTAAATTGGTACAAGCGGGAATGGAAGTTAGGGTCATTATGACCGAGAGTGCACAAAAATTTGTCACTCCTCTTACATTTCAGGCTTTATCTAGACAAACCGTCTATATAGATACATTTGAAGAACAAGATCCTGGAGTGATATCACATATAGATGTAGCAGATTGGGCTGATTTAATAGTGGTTGCACCTGCTACCGCTAATGTCATCGCAAAGCTCGCAAATGGATTGGCAGATGATATGTTATCGACATCAGTACTAGCATCAACAGCACCCGTCTGGATTGCTCCTGCAATGAATGTACATATGTATGAAAACCCAGCAGTACAAAAGAATATGCAAACTCTAAAATCCTACGGTCACCATTTTGTTGAACCAAATGAAGGCTATTTAGCTTGTGGGTATGTTGGGAAAGGTCGTCTTGCAGAACCAGAAGAAATTGTAGAACAAATCCAACTCTTCTTCCAAGAGCCAAAAAATTTACCTTTTAAAGGGAAAAAAATCTTAATTACGGCAGGACCAACTCGTGAAGTAATCGATCCAGTTCGATATATGACCAATCATTCAAGTGGAAAGATGGGCTATGCTCTAGCGGAAGAGGCGGCCAAATTAGGTGGGGACGTCACCTTAGTTTCTGGACCAGTAAATCTTCCACATCCACCAAATGTTACGGTGGTAAACGTGGAATCAGCAGAGGATATGTACCAAGCCGTTTCGAATCGCTTTGAAGATGTAGATATTTTGATCAAAAGTGCCGCTGTAGCCGATTATCGTCCAAAGAATGTTTTTGATAAAAAGATGAAAAAGCAAGAAGGCGATTTGACATTAGAGCTTGAAAGAACCAAGGATATACTTAAAGAAATGGGGAAAATCAAGCAGCATCAGCTACTTATCGGGTTTGCAGCAGAAACGAATAATATTGAAGAGTACGCTAAAAAGAAATTAGAATCCAAAAATGCTGATTTAATTGTAGCCAATGATGTGACTCAAGAAGGAGCCGGATTTGGTGGGGACACGAATATGGTGACCATGTTTGACCGAAACGGCACTTCAGAAGTTGTACCTATACTCTCAAAAAATGAAGTGGCAAAGAGAGTATTAAACAAGATTGAAAGGTTATTAAACAAGGAGTGAGGAATGAGTGCATGTAGCGAAGGTAATTGTAGATGTTCCAGCTGGGCAAATTGATCACTCCTTTGACTATCTTATCCCACAAGAGTGGGAGGACATTATCGTACCAGGTATCCGTGTGATTGTTCCTTTTGGTCCCCGTAAGATTCAAGGGATTGTAGTGGATACCTATATGAAAACAGAGGAAACAGAATTTAAGTTAAAAGCAATAGATGAACCTATGGATGTAACACCTGTTCTTACACCTGAACTACTACAGCTTGCGAATCAGCTTTCTGAAGAAACGCTCTGCTTTCACATTGCAGCTCTACAGGTAATGCTTCCTGCTGCTATGAAAGCAAAGTATAAAAAGAAGGTTGTGCTTAAAAGTGAACCCATTCCACCAGAATTTTTGCCTCTTTTTCAGAAGGGGAATATCGTTAGCTGGGAAAAGGCAATGGAGCTGAACCTTGTTCCGACACTGCAAAGAAAAGCAAGAGCAAAGGAAATAGATTTTGAAATCATTTATGAGGTTAAAGAGAAAAACAGGAAGAAGGTCATCAAGCACGTTTGCTTAAACATAGACCGTAAAATGGTAGACAACGAAATCGACAAGTTGCCTCCTCAAGCAGGTAAACAAAAGGAACTGCTAGAGATATTAAAAAATCAGCAAGAGTCTATTCCTATCCCTGAATTAACAAAGGATTATGGTATTTCTACAGCTACAATTCGCTCTCTTGCTGATAAGGGCATAGTGAAGCATTTAGATGTGGAAGTGTACCGAAATCCGTTTGAACATAAAGAGTTTAAAAGAACAGAACCACTTCCGTTAACGGCTGAACAACAAAAAGCTATCATTCCTATTTTAAAATCTGTAGAGGAACAGTCCTATGAATCGTTTCTATTATATGGTGTAACAGGAAGTGGAAAAACAGAGGTTTACCTTCAGACCATTCAAGAGGTACTAAAGAAAGGGCAAGAAGCCATAGTTCTGGTACCTGAAATCTCGTTAACTCCCCAAATGGTTGATCGGTTTAAGGGTCGCTTTGGCGATCAAGTGGCTGTATTACATAGTGGACTATCCATTGGTGAAAAGTATGATGAATGGAGAAAGATTCATAGAAAAGAAGTAAAAGTCGTTGTAGGAGCACGCTCTGCAATATTCGCACCCTTCGAAAATTTAGGTGTAATCATTATAGATGAGGAACATGAGAGTAGCTATAAACAGGAAGAGAATCCAAAGTATCATGCTCGTGATGTTGCAAAATTAAGAGGAGCGTACCACCAATGTCCTGTCATTTTAGGCAGTGCAACTCCGTCTCTCGAATCGTTTGCGAGAGCTCAAAAAGGAGTCTATACCTTATTAGAGCTATCGAGAAGAATGAATGACCGAGATTTACCTTCAGTTGAAATTGTTGATATGAGAGAGGAACTCCGGTCGGGAAATCGTTCTATGTTCTCGACGAAATTGGTTGAGCTTCTTCAAAATCGAATGGAGAAAAAGGAACAATCTGTCCTTTTTTTAAATAAAAGAGGGTATTCGTCGTTTGTAATGTGTAGAGACTGTGGATACGTGATGAATTGTCCGAATTGTGATCTTTCCATGACTTATCACAGAGCCTCATCTGAGATGAAATGTCACTATTGTGATTATCGTGCCCTAGTACCGACAACTTGTCCAGAATGTACAAGTACATACATCCGCTATTTTGGAACAGGAACACAAAAGGTGGAAGAAGAAATAGCTCGGTTGTTTCCTGAGGCAAGAGTGATTCGAATGGATGTCGATACGACAGGAAGAAAAGGTGCACACGAAAAACTGTTATCAGCGTTTGAACGAGGAGAAGCAGATATCCTTTTAGGTACTCAAATGATTGCAAAAGGGCTAGACTTCCCTAATATAACCCTAGTTGGTGTTTTATCAGCCGACACGATGCTTCACCTACCCGATTTCAGGGCATCAGAAAAAACCTTCCAGCTTCTCACTCAGGTAAGTGGACGAGCAGGTAGACATGAAAAGCCAGGAGAAGTCGTCATTCAAACGTATACTCCTGAACATTACAGTATTGAATTAAGCGGTAGTCAAGATTATTTGGCCTTTTATCAAAAAGAGATGATAACAAGAAAGCAATTTCAATATCCGCCTTTTTACTATTTAACGCTTATAAATATCAGTCATGAAGAAGTCATGAAAGCTGCATCTATTGCTGAAAATATAACGAGCTACTTGGAAAAGAACCTCAGCTCCTCAAGTATTATTCTCGGTCCGGTAGCTTCTCCAATCGCTCGCATCAATAATAGATATCGGTACCAATGTCTGGTAAAATACAAACGGGAACCAGAACTAACAAAACATTTAAAGAAAATCGTCCATCAATTCCAGGAAGATAAACGAAACAATGGAGTGTATGTATCAGTTGATGTACAGCCATATGTTTTAATGTAAAAAGAGGTGTAATTGTGAGTGTAAAACCAATTGTAATGGACCCAAATCCAGTCTTGAATCAAAAGTGTGAACCTGTTACAAGCTTTGATTCAAAACTAAAAAAACTGGCTAGGGACATGTTTGATACAATGTACGAAGCCGATGGAGTAGGTCTAGCAGGCCCTCAAATTGGCGTACTAAAAAGGATCGCTGTCATCGATGCAGATGATGAAACGGGACCATTTGTGTTAATAAATCCAGAAATAACCGAACAAACAGGGGAAGAACTTGGTGTTGAAGGATGCTTAAGTATTCCCAATGTGTATGGGGAAGTCATCCGAGCTCAATCCGTGACAGTTCAAGCTGTTGATGTAAAAGGAAGACCTTTTTCATTAAAAGCAGAAGGCTATGTGGCCCGCGCGATTCAGCATGAACTCGATCACTTGGACGGTATCTTATTTACGACCAAAGTAGTTCGATACATAGAGGAAGCAGACTTAGAAGAAGAGGTGGTTGAAGAATGACAAAAATCGTCTTTATGGGGACTCCAGATTTTTCAGTTCCAGTACTAGAAAAGATAGTAAGTGAAGGCTACAACGTAGTCGGTGTGGTTACTCAGCCAGACCGTCCAGTAGGGAGAAAAAAAGTTCTGACACCACCTCCAGTAAAAAAGAAGGCAGTAGAGTTACAAATACCTGTCTACCAGCCTGAGAGAATTAAAACAGAATATCAAGAGATTTTAGATTTAGAGCCGGACTTGATAATTACGGCAGCATATGGACAAATTGTTCCAAATGAAATGTTAGACTTTCCTCGTTTCGGTTGCATCAATGTACACGCATCATTGCTTCCAGAGTTACGAGGGGGTGCTCCCATTCATTACGCCATTCTACAAGGAAAAGAAATTACAGGCGTGACGATTATGTACATGGTTGAGAAATTAGATGCTGGAGATATGATTTCAAAGGTGGAAGTTCCAATACTTGAAACGGATCATGTAGGAAGTCTTCATGATAAATTAAGTGTTGCAGGGGCTAATCTACTTATAGAAACACTACCTTCTATTTTAGATGGTACAGCAAAAGCTACTCCGCAAGATCATTCGAAGGCCACGTTTGCTTCTAACATTAAACGGGAGCAAGAAATAATTGATTGGAGTAAGTCAGGGGAACAAGTTTATGATCACATCCGCGGACTTCATCCTTGGCCGGTTGCCTATACGAAGTTCCATGGAGAGGTATGGAAAATCTGGTGGGGCGAGAAAGTCCATTTAAATGATGAGGAACATGTTCCGGGTACAATTGTGGACATTGATGAAAATGCCTTTATTGTAAAAACTGGAGATGATATCGGAATTAAAATTACAGAACTTCAACCAGCAGGTAAGAAACGGATGGAAACTTCTCAATTTTTAAGAGGTTCTGGTTCCCATGTGGAAATTGGCATGAGATTAGGGGATCACAATGAATAAACCAAACGTGCGGTTTGCTTGTTTACAGCTACTGACCACCATTGACAAAGACCAGGCATATAGCAACTTAGTATTGCAAAAAGAGCTAGAAACAGGGAATTACTCTGTTAAGGATAAAGCCCTCCTAACTGAAATCTTATATGGGACATTGCAGCGTAAGTTAAGCTTGGATTATTATTTAGAGCCTTTTATTAAAGGAAAAAGAGTAAAAGGCTGGGTGAAATGGTTACTTCGATTAACTCTTTATCAGATTGTCTACCTTGATAAGATTCCAGAACGTGCGGCTATTTATGAGGCAGTTGAGATAGCCAAAAAAAGAGGAAATAAAGCCATAGCTGGTTTTGTTAACGGAGTTCTTCGCTCTATTGGTAGGGAAGGATTACAATCACTAGAGGATATAAAAGACCCAGTTGAAAAGTTAGCCACTGAAACGAGTCATCCACTTTGGCTTGTGAAAAGATGGATTGAACAATGGGGACTGGAAGAAACCGAAAAAATGTGTCATGCTAACCTAATGGCTCCTGTTCAAACTGCCAGAGTTAACTTGACCAAGATAACAAGAGAAGAATGTCTTGAACAGTTGAAAAACGAAGGGTTTGAAGTGGAAGAGAGTCCTCTATTACCTGAAGCCATTCGAATGTTAAAGGGCTCAATTGTTAAGAGTACTTTATTTCAGAAAGGCTATATTACGATTCAAGACGAGAGTTCTATGTTACCAGCTTATGCTCTACAAGTAGACCTAAATCAAACCATTTTAGATGCATGTGCTGCTCCTGGAGGTAAAACAACACATATTGCTGAAAAGCTAAACAATACAGGGGTAGTACACTCTTTTGATATACATGACCACAAGGTAAAACTTATAGAGGATAATGTGAAAAGATTAGGCTTAACAAATGTACAAGCAGGACAAGGGGATAGTCGGGAGATTCAATCAAAGTTTTCTAATAAGTACTTTGACCGAATTTTAGTAGATGCACCTTGTTCAGGGTTTGGGGTATTAAAAAGAAAGCCAGAAGCAAAATATGAAAAATTAGAAACTGATATTAGGCAATTGCAAACCATTCAGTTAGAGATTTTGAACGCTGTGTCTCCACTTTTAAAAGATGAGGGCATATTAGTATATAGTACATGCACTATTGATATGGAAGAGAACCATGGAGTAGTCAACTCATTTCTAGAGAGTCACGAAGAGTTTATGTTGGATGAAACTCTAGAGGAAAGAGTGCCTGAAGCGTTTAGACCTCTTGTTAAACAAGGTCAACTCCAGTTACTTCCACACACGTTAAACACTGATGGATTCTTTGTCGCAGCATTTAGAAGAAGGTGAAAAAATGGAACAGCAAACAACACAGAAAAAACGAGCAAACAAGCTTAACAACCCACCAGAAAAACCGTCCATTTACTCATTAAAATTAGATGAGCTAAAAAAATGGGTCGAAGAACAAGGAGAAAAATCATTTCGTGCCGAACAATTATACGACTGGCTTTATGTGAAAAGAGCCGATTCTTTCAATGAAATGACAAACCTTTCCAAATCCTTTAGGGAAAAACTAGAGAACAGCTTTACGATTACAACGTTGAGTACACTCATTCAACAAACATCTAAGGATGGTACCATTAAGTTTTTATTTGAATTACATGATGGGTATTCGATTGAAACGGTATTGATGAGACATGAGTACGGTAACTCAGTATGTGTTACCACACAGGTAGGATGTCGAATTGGTTGTACGTTCTGCGCTTCTACTTTAGGTGGCTTAAAAAGAAATCTAGAAGCGGGAGAGATTGTTTCTCAAGTACTAAAGGTCCAAAAAGCTTTAGATGAAACAGGAGAGAGAGTAAGCTCAGTTGTTGTAATGGGTATTGGCGAACCTTTTGACAATTATGATTCTCTTGTCACTTTCCTTAAGGTCATCAATCATGATAAGGGGCTAAATATTGGTGCACGCCATATTACTGTTTCCACATCAGGAATTATCCCTAAGATTTATAAATTTGCAGATGAAAATATGCAAATCAATTTTGCAATTTCACTACATGCCCCAAATACAGAACTAAGATCGAAGCTAATGCCAATTAACCGTGCGTATAAGCTGCCGGACTTGATGGAGGCCATAAAGTACTACATTGAAAAAACTGGTAGAAGAGTCAGCTTTGAGTATGGTTTATTTGGTGGGGAAAATGATCAAGTTGAACATGCTGAAGAGTTGGCAGCCTTAGTGAAAGGTGTTAAATGCCATATCAACCTTATTCCTGTGAACTATGTTCCAGAAAGAAATTATGTTCGAACTCCTAGAGAACAGATTTTTGCATTTGAAAAAGTGTTAAAGAACCATGGAGTTAACGTTACCATTCGAAGAGAGCAAGGGCACGATATTGACGCAGCATGTGGACAGCTTCGAGCGAAGGAGCGTAAAGAAGAGACGAGGTGAAAGGATGAAAGCGGTATTTAAAACAGACCGTGGACGTGTAAGGCCTCATAATGAAGATAATGGGGGAGTATTTTTAGCAAACAATGATGATTCCATCCTAGTGCTAGTAGCGGATGGAATGGGAGGGCATCGAGCTGGGGATGTCGCAAGTGAAATGGCTGTTCAGGCAATGAAAGAATTATGGGAAAAGAACCCTCCGTCTTCCCAGCCTGACGAATCAGAAAAATGGCTGATTGAATCTATCAAAAACGTTAATCATCAGTTATTTTTGCATGCGTCCGAAAATGAAGAATGTAAAGGAATGGGTACTACAATGGTTGCTGCCATTTGTAGTGATTCCTTCTCAACTGTTGCCAATATTGGGGATAGTCGCTGTTATATTAACAACGACCTTGGCTTTTCTCAGTTTACTGAGGACCACACATTGGTTTACGAGCTGGTTAGAAGTGGACAGATTTCAAGGGAGGATGCTGAGCATCATCCAAGAAAAAATGTAATTCTTCGAGCTCTTGGAACAGAAGAAGATGTCCAAATAGATATCAAAACCATCACATTCGAAGAGGGAGATTGCCTTCTCCTGTGTTCTGATGGTTTATCAAATAAGGTTTCAGATGATGATATGAAGACAATCATTGAGTCTGAAGAAACGTTGGAAGAACAAGTTGAAAGATTAGTCGACTTAGCTAATGAAAACGGCGGAGAAGACAATATTACAATAATTATCGTAAAAAACGACGCAACAGCGGAAGATGAAAGTGGTGACCAAACATGATTATAGGAAAGCGTCTTAGTGGTCGCTACAAGATTCTTGAGATGATTGGTGGCGGGGGCATGGCTAACGTATATTTAGCCCATGACATGATTTTAGACCGTGATGTCGCCATTAAAATCTTAAGACTAGATTTTTCAGATAATGATAATTTTATTCGTAGATTCCATAGAGAAGCACAGTCAGCTACTAGTCTAGCTCATTCTAATATTGTAAGTATCTATGATGTTGGGGAAGAGGACGATATTTATTATATTGTCATGGAATACGTCGAGGGGATGACACTCAAGCAATACATACAGCAAAATTCACCGTTATCCATTCATAAAGTCATTGACATCATGAATCAATTAACATCGGCAATTGCCCATGCCCATCACAATCATATTGTACATAGGGATATAAAACCTCAAAATATCTTAATTAACGAACATGATGAGGTTAAAATTACGGACTTTGGGATTGCGATGGCACTTAGTGCAACAGCGATTACACATACGAACTCCGTACTAGGAACAGTGCACTACTTATCACCTGAACAAGCAAGAGGAGGCATGGCAAATAAAAAGTCGGATATCTATTCTCTAGGAATTGTTATGTTTGAATTATTAACTGGTAGACTACCATTCTCCGGAGAGTCGGCTGTTTCTATTGCTCTTAAGCATCTTCAAAATGAAACACCTTCTCCAAAGAGATGGAATCCGAATATTCCTCAAAGTGTTGAGAACATTGTGTTGAAATCGACAGCCAAAGACCCCTTCCACCGTTATGAGAGTGTAGAAGAAATGGCTGAAGACATAAAAACAGCTTTGGATCCCGATCGGATGAATGAAAAGCCATTTGTAGCCCCTAGAGATGAAGAAGCGACAAAAGCCATACCAATCTTTTCACAGGATAAGCCAATTGATAACTTAGAACAAACGATTTTGCGAAATGATCGCAATACACCGCCAAAGCCTGAAACGAGCGAGAGTACTAGTAAGCAAAAGAAAAAATGGCCATGGATCGTGGGAATCGTATTGTTCTTTTTGATTGTTGGAGGAGTATTAGCCTATACGTTGTTACCTGACTTATTAGCTCCAGATTTAATTGAAGTTCCTGATGTAGAAGACCTACCCCATGATGAAGCGGTCACTAAATTAGTTGATGCAGGTTTTTCTATAGGGAAAACTGAAAAGGTCTACCACGAATCGATTGAGGAAGGACATGTGGTTAAAACTGAACCTTCAAAAGGTTCAAAAGTTCAGCCGAACAGTGAAGTTTTACTGTATGAGAGTATGGGTAAAGAAAGATATATTTTATCAAACTACGTCGGTAGACAATATGAAAGTGTCTTAAATTTATTAGGAGACATTTTTGATGATATTGAGGTTGAAAAAGTGTTCTCTGAAGAAACAGAAGGGACTATTCTTTCCCAAGATCCGGAAGCTGATGAAGAAGTTATTCCTGAAGAGACTACCCTTAAATTTACGGTTAGTAAAGGGCCTCAGTTAATCGAGCTAAAAGACCTAACCGGTTATTCTCGAGATGAATATTCAGCATACTCAAAGGAACATAGTTTCCTAATTAACGTGATAAGTGAGGAACATCATGATGAAATCCCAGCTGGACATGTAATATCACAGGATCCTGCACCAGGGACAAGTGTCAAAAAGAATGCTGAAATCAAAGTTGTGCTTTCCAAAGGTAAAAAAGAAATTCCACCTAAGGAAGTAATCATTGATTTGGTGATTCCGTATGATGATAGCCAAAACAATGAGGATGAGGAGAATAAAGAACCTCAACTTGTCCAAATATATATTGAGGACATGAATAGAAGTATGACCGTGGCAGCAGATAGTTTTGAAATCACAGAAGATACACCTTATCAAATAACATTATTGATAGCTTATGGAGAAAAGGCTGGATATAGAATAGTTAGAAACAATCAGTTTATCGATGAAGGTATTCGTGAGTATCCGATAGAGGAGTGAGACTATGCCTGAAGGCAAGATCATGAAAGCTTTAAGTGGATTCTATTATGTAAAAGTGAATGATCAAACCTATCAATGCAGGGGTCGTGGCGTATTTAGAAAGAATAAGGTTACTCCTTTAGTCGGTGATACAGTTGAGTTCCAAGCTGATAATGAGCGTGAGGGTTATATTTTAGATGTAAAGAGTAGAAAGAATGAACTTGTTCGCCCTCCTATTTCAAATGTAGACCAAGCAATCATTGCATTTTCAGCAGTAGAACCAGATTTTAATGCTGTGTTGTTAGACAGATTTCTTGTACTAATCGAGTATAAGCAAATACACCCGGTTATTGTAATGACTAAAATGGATTTGGCCAATGATAAAGTCAAGCAAGCCATGGAAATTATCGCACAAGATTACCGCCAAATCGGGTATGACTGGATTTTTACATCTACGGAAGATAATGTAGGTCTTGACCAGTTGACCCCTTACTTAAAAGAAAAAATCAGTGTAGTTGCCGGTCAATCAGGTGTAGGAAAATCATCTCTATTAAATGCTATAAATCCTGAATTAGAGCTAAAAACAAATGATATTTCGACACATTTAGGAAGAGGTAAACATACAACTAGACATGTCGAACTCATTCCAATAGCAGACGGGTTTGTGGCAGATACACCAGGCTTTAGCTCCTTGGATTTTGATGAAATCGAGCTAGAGGATTTACCATTTTGCTTTCCCGAGATGGCCGAAATAGGTGAGGGTTGTAAGTTTAGAGGTTGCTTACATCTGAACGAACCGAAGTGTGCAGTCAAACAAGCGGTTGAGACAGGTGAAATACCAAAATACCGTTATGATCACTACATGTCATTTTCACAAGAAATAAAAGATAGAAAGCCGAGGTATTAACATGAAACCTATCAGAGTTGCACCTTCCATTCTTTCAGCTGATTTTGCAAAATTAGGAGAAGAGGTAAAAGAGGTTGAAGCACTCGGAGCAGATTGGATTCATGTTGATGTTATGGACGGTCATTTTGTTCCTAATATAACATTTGGAGCACTAGTAGTAGATGCTATTAGACCTGTAACAAAGCTTCCTCTAGATGTTCATTTAATGATTGACAATCCAGATCAATATGTAGAGGTTTTTGCGAAAGCAGGAGCAGATTGTATCTCTGTACATGTTGAAGCATGCAAACATTTACATCGTACGATTCAAACCATTAAACAATTAGGTGTAAAATGTGGTGTCGTTCTGAACCCTGCTACACCGGTTGAATTGATTCAGCACGTGATAGAGGATATAGATTTTGTTCTTCTAATGACTGTTAATCCTGGCTTCGGCGGACAACATTTTATTCCACAGGTGTTGCCGAAAATTAGAAAAGTTCGTGAAATGGCTAATTCTATAAATAGTGAACTTGAGATTGAGGTCGACGGTGGAGTTACGGAAGAAACAGCAAAGCTTTGCCGAGAAGCGGGAGCAAATATACTTGTAGCTGGCTCAGCCATTTACGGTGCCGAGGATCGGAAAGCAGCAATAGAAGCCATTCGAGGAGAAACGTCAGCTCTTAGCTGATGTTTTTTCTTTTTATAAACGGAGTGGTGTTTCCTGAAAATATAGTTCAAATTACAGTTGATTGGAGCGGAAGGTGCTTGACTCATTTCCACTGCCTTGAAAAGAATAAATGGAAGCAGTGGAAAGTGGGAGGAAGGGACAAGGGAGACCCCGCAGGAGCGGAGGGGAACGAAGGCTAAGAACGCCACGTCCTGTGGCAACGCCTTCGTAACCAACATCCTGTTGGCCAGAGGAGGCTCCCGGACCGCCCGCGGAAAGCAAGCACCAACGGCCATTGTCATAGGAAAAACTATTGTTGTAATGTAACAATTTTATGAAAACAGTTTTTTAAATGATTAGAGAAAATAAGGAGGAATCCCATGATTATCGCAATGATGGCTGGTGGGCCGGTTGACTCGATACCCAGTAAAGAAGTATTAAACGATTTGCCAACGGATACGGTATGGATTGGAATTGATCGTGGCACATTAACTTTATTTGATTACGGCATTATCCCAGAATATGCAGTAGGCGATTTTGACTCCGTTCAAGAAGAAGAAATGCAGCTCATCGACCAAAATGTACGTTTTTTAAAAACAGCTCAAGCGGAAAAAGATGAGACGGATATGGAACTAGCAATAAATCTTGCGCTAGAACAAAAGCCTTCCAAACTTTTTATTTTTGGAGCAACAGGTAAAAGACAGGACCACCAGTTAGCGAATACGTACTTACTTGTAAAGGTTCGTAAAGAACAACCAGATTGTGATGTTGAAATCATTGACCGTTGGAATCGTATTTCCGTGTACGGGCCAGGGGAATTTACCGTGCAACGGTCTGAAATTCCATATATCTCTTACATACCTCTTACACCTGAAGTGACTGGATTAACCTTAACAGGTTTTAAATATCCACTAAAAGATAGGCATATTTTTTTAGGTTCAACATTATGTATTAGTAATGAACTCATTAAACCTGCTGGTACTTTTTCTTTTATAAGCGGCATATTAATGATGATAAGAAGTATGGATTAAATTCTTTCCCCGCAAAAAAATGGCGGATGTAAGGTCCAACATCAACATGTTGGAATACGATGTAGGTAGGGATTAATAGTAGCGAGATGGTGAGGAGGGACTTATCATGAAATTTTACACGATTAAGCTTCCGAAGTTTCTTGGTGGGATTGTAAGGGCAATGCTGGGAACCTTCAAAAAAAATTAAATGAACTTCGTGCTTTAATGAAAAACCCCCTTGCAATTTGCAAGGGGGTTTCATCATGAAAGCATTATACGCGTTCTACTTTGCCTGATCTAAGTGCACGAGCAGAAACATATACCTTTTTAGGTTTACCGTTAACAAGAATACGAACCTTTTGTAAGTTCGCGCCCCATTTACGTTTGTTTGCGTTCATAGCGTGTGAACGAGCATTACCGAAGCTCGCCTTTTTACCTGTAACTACACATTTTTTTGGCATAATTATTCCCTCCCTATATCAAGATGACATTGTTTAACTATGTCGTCAATTACACATGCGTGGAGATACTAATATAATTTATCATAATGAATAACTCATTTCAACAGGAAAGAGAGAAAGCATTAAAGAAAAAATACTTGACATACTCTTCTCTACCTATAATTATTAAGGGGGCACTCCCCTAGAAGATGATAGTCTTTTATTATACAGGGTATTATAGTAAAATAAGTGTAACCAAGCAGTAATGACAAAAGGGGGCTTTTTGAATGTCCATTGAATTGAAAACAAAGTACGGTCAAATCGATATATCTAACGAAGTCATTGCTACCATTGCAGGAGGCGCAGCGGTGGAGTGCTTTGGAATTGTTGGAATGGCCTCAAAGAAGCAGCTTAAAGATGGAATTGCCGAAATCTTAAAAAAGGAAAACTTTACAAAAGGTGTTGTGGTCCGTCAAGAAGGCGATCAAGTACATATCGATATGTATACGATTGTGAGCTATGGTACGAAAATCTCAGAAGTAGCACACAATGTACAGAACACTGTGAAGTATACACTTAACAAAACGGTGGGGCTTTCTGTCGATTCCGTTAATATTTTCGTGCAGGGCGTGCGCGTTTCGAACCCGTAGTAAGGAGGAAGTATTTGTGACAATCAAAGTATTAGACGGCATTAAATTTGCCGAAATGGTACGACAGGGAGCTAACAACCTAACTACTAACGCAAAAACAGTAGATGCTTTAAATGTGTTCCCTGTCCCGGATGGGGATACAGGTACAAACATGAACCTATCCATGACTTCTGGTGCGAAGGAAGTCAAAAACAATGCACAAAAGCATATTGGAAAGCTGGGTCAAGCCTTATCAAAAGGTTTACTAATGGGAGCAAGAGGAAACTCGGGCGTTATTCTTTCTCAATTATTTAGAGGTTTCTCTAAAGCAATTGAGCAAAAAGAAACAATAAACGCTGGGGAGTTTTCGCGCGCCCTTGAAGCTGGTGTTGAAACCGCCTACAAAGCTGTTATGAAACCAGTTGAAGGTACGATTTTAACTGTGGCTAAAGATTCAGCTAGAAAAGCTGTTGAAGTGGCTAAGACAGAAGAAGACATCGTTAAAGTGATGGAAGAAGTCGTGAAGGAAGCTAAAGCATCGCTTGCTCGTACACCAGATTTACTTCCTGTTCTTAAAGAAGTAGGAGTAGTTGATAGTGGTGGCCAAGGACTTGTTTATGTATATGAGGGCTTTTTGGCTGAACTTAAAGGAGAACAGCTTTCTGCTGTTCCAGAAGAGCCATCTATGGATGACTTAGTAGATATTGAGCACCACAAGAGTGTGCAAAGCCACATGGCAACAGAAGATATTGAGTTTGGTTATTGTACTGAATTTATGGTTAAATTCGAGGACGATAAGCTAGCACAAAATCCTTTCAGTGAAGAACAATTCAGTCAGGATTTATCTAAACACGGAGATTCACTATTAGTCATTGCCGATGAAAACCTTGTGAAAGTTCATATCCATGCTGAACATCCTGGGGATGTCTTAAGCTATGGACAACGATACGGCAGCCTAATTAACATGAAGATTGAAAATATGAGAGAGCAGCATACAAGCATTGTTGGTCAAGAAGCTGCTCCAAAGAAGGCAAAGCCAGAACCAAAGAAGGAAAAAGAAGAATTCGGTATTGTTACAGTAGCAATGGGATCTGGAATTGCTGAGCTATTCAGAAGTATTGGGGCTAGTGAAGTCATTGAAGGCGGACAAACTATGAACCCAAGTACTGAAGATATTGTAAAGGCAATTGAGAAGGTCCATGCAAAGAAGGTTCTTGTACTTCCAAATAACAAAAACATTATTCTTGCAGCGGAACAAGCGGCTGAGATTGTGGATATTCCAGTAGCTGTCGTTCCAACGAAGACAGTACCACAAGGATTATCTGCGCTACTTGCATTTAACCCAATGGGTTCTTTAGAAGATAATAAAGAATCTATGGTTGAAGCAACTGAACATGTCAAAACAGGTCAAGTAACATATGCTGTTAGAGACACAGTTATTGATGGGTTAGAGTTAGAAACTGGCGATTTCATGGGAATCGAAGATGGTAAGATAAAAGTGAAATCAAAAGAAAAGCATGATGCAGCTATACAGCTATTAAATGAAATGTTAGATGATGATTCTGAGATTCTTACTATTCTACAAGGTGAAGAGGCATCTCAGGAAGAACTCGATCAAGTCATTCAATATGTAGAACAGAACTTTGAAGATGTAGAAATTGAAGTTCATAATGGAAACCAGCCATTATATCCATTTATTTTTTCAGTTGAATAATGTCTACGAATAGAAGGGATATCCCTTCTATTCATTCTATTTTAGAGAATTTTTTATTGCTGAATTTGAAAAGAATTGCTGTTTCTTGCACTTACAATTAAACTACAGTTGATTGGAGTGGAAGGTGCTTGACTCCTGCGGGAGGAAGGGACAAGGGAGACCCCGCAGGAGCGAAAGCGACGAGGAGGCTCCCGGACCGCCCGCGGAAAGCAAGCACCTGCAACGGAAATCAACGTATATTATTAAGAGAATCAAACATTATTTAAGTGCAACCTAGTATCTAAAACAGTGTTTTTAATAGAGGTTTGGGAGGGAGTACCAATGAAATATAAAAGTGTCTTTGATATAATTGGTCCTGTCATGATTGGTCCATCCAGCTCACATACTGCTGGTGCAGCCCGTATTGGAAGAATGGCGCGTACGTTATTTGGGCGTGAACCAAAGTGGGCCAACATTCACTTATACGGTTCTTTCGCAGAAACCTATAAAGGGCATGGGACCGACGTAGCCATTATAGGTGGTTTACTTGATTTTGATACATTTGATGAACGAATTATACAAGCAAAAGAGTTATCGAAGCAAAAAGGGATAAAGGTTCGATTCATAGAAGAAGATGCTGTGACAGACCACCCGAATACAGCGCGTATTCTTATAGGCGATGATGACGGTGAACTTGAAATCGTTGGAATTTCTATTGGTGGCGGTAAAGTGGAAATCACAGAATTAAATGGATTTGAATTAAGACTAACGGGTAGTGATCCAGCCATTTTGGTTGTTCATAATGATCGATTCGGTGCGATTGCAAGCGTTTCCAACGTATTAGCTAGTCACGAGATCAACATTGGACACATGGATGTTTCTCGTAAAGAAAAAGGGAAGCAAGCTCTAATGACCATTGAAGTGGATCAATTTATCGAAGACTCGGTGATTGACGAATTGTCAAAACTTCCAAACATTATAAATGTTACTAGAATTGTAGACTAACACCTCGGATTAACCGGTTGGGGGGAATCAACATGCTATTTAGAAATGTTGCAGAATTAGTAGAGCTGGCAGAAAGTCAAAACAAAAAAATTAGTGAAATCATGATTGAACAAGAAATCGCCATGACTCGAAGAACTCGCGAAGAAATTCTTGGACAAATGGATAGAAATCTAGAGGTTATGGAAAAAGCAGTTGAAAGAGGACTTGAAGGGGTTCAATCACATTCAGGTTTAACAGGTGGCGATGCAGTCCTCATTCAAAAATATATACAAAAAGGTAAAACACTAACAGGCGCAACCATTTTGGATGCAGTAAGTAAGGCAGTTGCAACAAACGAAGTGAATGCAGCAATGGGAACTATTTGTGCTACCCCTACTGCTGGCTCAGCGGGAGTAGTACCTGGTACACTTTTTGCTGTTAAAGATAAATTGAACCCAACACGTGAAGAAATGGTTCGTTTCTTATTTACTTCTGGTGCATTTGGGTTTGTGGTAGCGAACAATGCATCTATTTCAGGTGCTGCAGGAGGCTGCCAGGCTGAAGTAGGTTCTGCAGCAGGAATGGCCGCAGCAGCGATTGTGGAAATGGCAGGTGGAACACCGAGCCAATCCGCGGAAGCGATGGCCATTACTTTAAAAAACATGCTAGGATTAGTTTGTGACCCTGTCGCAGGATTAGTTGAAGTACCATGTGTGAAGAGAAATGCTATGGGGGCAGCAAATGCAATGGTGGCGGCAGACATGGCTTTAGCAGGTGTAACGAGCAGAATTCCATGCGATGAAGTGATAGATGCCATGTTCAAGATTGGCCAATCGATGCCGACTGCATTAAAAGAAACGGCACAAGGAGGGTTAGCAGCGACACCAACTGGTAGAGAGCTAGAGGCAAAAATATTTGGTATCGCTCTTAACAAACGTGACAAATAAGCTATTAGTTCCAGTTTCTGAAGTAAAAGGTATTGGTGAAAAGATTGAAGCCCAGCTGAATGAGCTGGGTATTTTTACCGTTCATGATTTAATTGAATATGCACCTTTTCGCTATGAGGATTATAGATTACGTGATTTATCTGAAGTCCGCCATGACGAAAGGATTACGATAGAAGGGAAGGTTCATAGTGAACCTTCTGTTATGTATTTTGGTCGAAGAAAGTCACGTACAGTCGTACGACTTTTAGCTGGGAATGTATTAATTAAAATCGTGTGGTTTAATCAACCTTATTTAAAAAATAAGTTTGAAATCAACCAAATTATAACGGTCACGGGTAAGTGGGATCAACATAGACAAACTCTAACAGCTCAAACCTGGAAAGTTGGTTCATCTCGAGAAAGTGATAGTTTCCAACCGGTATATCCAATTAAAGGGGATATCAAAGTCTTTGAAATGAGAAAGTGGATTCAACAAGCGATGAAGCAGTTTTCTGGTGAAATTGATGAGTTTTTGCCTGAGTATATGCTGAAGAAGTACAAGCTACTTAATCGAAGAAGAGCCTTTTTGGCCCTCCATCTTCCTCAGAATGAACAGGACTTAAAACAGGCTAGAAGACGGTTTGTATATGAGGAATTTCTTCTGTTTCAGTTGAAAATCCAAAGCCTACGTAAAATTGAAAAAGAACAATCAGGTGGGAAACCTATTGCCTATTCAACTTCTAAATTAAAAGATTTTATGAATTCTTTACCTTTTGAACTCACTTCGGCACAAAAGAAAGTGGTTAAAGAAATTTTAAGTGATTTAAAATCCCCAACTAGAATGAATCGGCTGCTGCAAGGTGATGTTGGATCCGGGAAAACAGTGGTTGCTGCCATTGCTCTTTTTGCAGCAAGTACAGCTGGATTTCAGGGTGCGCTTATGGTGCCAACAGAAATATTAGCTGAACAACATGCCAATTCTTTATTTGATTTACTACAACCGCATGGAGTAGAAGTTGCTTTATTGACTGGTGCGGTAAAAGGGAAAAAAAGAAAAGAACTTTTAGAAAGATTGAAAGCTGGGGAAATCAATGTCCTAATCGGTACCCATGCTTTAATCCAAGATGATGTTGAGTTTGCCAATCTAGGTTTAGTCGTAACGGATGAGCAGCATCGCTTTGGTGTAGAACAGAGAAAGATTTTAAGAGAAAAAGGGTATCATCCAGATGTTCTCTTTATGACAGCTACACCCATTCCTAGAACATTAGCGATAACTGCATTTGGAGAAATGGATGTGTCTACCATTGACCAAATGCCTGCGGGAAGAAAGCAAATTGAGACATATTGGGCAAAACCTAATCAGTTAGACCGCATATTAATCGGTATGGAGAAAGAGTTACAGCAAGGTCAGCAAGCGTATGTGATCTGCCCACTCATTGAGGAATCAGATAAATTAGACGTGCAAAATGCAATTGATGTACATGCGTTGTTAAGTCAACATTTTCATAATCGCTACAAGGTTGGACTTATGCATGGTAGACTTACTAGCGATGAAAAAGATGAAGTCATGCGAGCTTTTGCGGCAAACGAAGTACAGGTATTAGTATCAACAACAGTGGTGGAAGTAGGAGTTAATGTGCCAAACGCTACCTTTATGCTTATCTATGATGCTGAAAGATTTGGACTTTCTCAGTTACATCAGCTAAGAGGTCGTGTTGGACGAGGTGAACATCAGTCTTACTGTATCCTACTGGCTGACCCAAAAGGTGAAACTGGCCAAGAACGTATGAAGATAATGACTGAGACAACCAACGGGTTTGAATTAAGTGAACGTGATTTAGAACTACGTGGCCCTGGAGATTTCTTCGGGAAGAAACAAAGTGGATTACCTGAATTCAAATATGCGGATATGATTCATGATTACCGTGCATTGGAAACCGCCCGATCAGATGCAGCGCAGCTTATAGAGTCCAAAGCATTCTGGGAAAGCGAAGAATTCAGACCACTGCTTGAAAAACTAGAGGAATCGGGAGCGTTTGCGGCTAAGTCTTTTGACTAGGTATTATTATTGTTTAAACGCAACTTAGCTTTTTAAAAAGCAGATGCAGAAGATGAAATACTTCTTCTTGCAATCTGCTTTTTTTGATTATATACTACTATTAGTACCTAGTCATAATAGTTCGGATGGTGTCAGTCGTATTATGAAAAAAAATAAAAAAGAAAGACAGATGCTGCTTTCACAAACAATAAAAGAAAACCCTTTTATTACAGATGAAGAATTAGCCGATAAATTTCAAGTAAGTGTTCAAACGATTAGATTAGACCGGATGGAATTATCTATTCCCGAACTTAGGGAAAGAATAAGAAATGTTGCCGAAAAGCGTCATGACCAAGAAGTACGGTCATTGCCGATAGATGAGGTAATTGGTGAAATTATTGATATTCAGTTAGATGAAAGCGCGATTAGTATTTTTGATGTTCAAGAGGAACACGTTTTTAAAAGAAATAAAATTGCTCGCGGACACCATTTATTTGCGCAGGCAAACTCCTTAGCAGTTGCTGTCATCAATGATGAGCTAGCGCTAACAGCCAATGCTACCATTCACTTTACTCGTCAAGTTAAACAAAATGAACGAGTCATTGCAAAAGCGAAAGTGACCACTAAAGAGACGATAAAAGGTAGAACCACTGTAGAGGTCCAAAGCTATGTTGGACAAGAACTTGTGTTTAAAGGTGAGTTTGATATGTTTCGTTCAAAAAATGAAGGGAAGGAAGAACACGATGAGAATAGCCATTGATGCTATGGGAGGAGATCATGCACCTCATGAGATTATAAAAGGTGTAAACAAAGCGTTATCTGCCTTTCCAGACATCACATTTATGGTTGTAGGAGACCAAGAAAAAATACAGCCATTGATTCAAACCTCCGATCGTGTCGAGGTTATACATACAACTGAAGTAATTACATCAGATGATGAACCAGTTCGAGCCGTGAGACGTAAAAAAGATGCGTCTATGGTTGTAGCAGCTAACTTAGTAAAAGAAGGAAAAGCAGATGCTTGTATCTCTGCAGGAAATACAGGGGCTTTAATGGCTGCAGGACTATTTGTTGTCGGTAGAATTAAAGGAATAGAAAGACCTGCTCTGGCACCAACCTTCCCAACAGTAGATGGAAAGGGCTTTTTAATGCTCGATGTAGGTGCTAATGCAGATGCAAAACCAGAGCATATCTACCAGTATGCATTAATGGGAAGCATCTACGCAAAAGAAGTTCGCCAGATTGAAAACCCTAGGGTTGGGTTGTTGAATATCGGGACTGAAGAACAAAAAGGAAATGAACTAACGAAAGCAGCTTTTGACTTATTAAAAGATGCACCGATTAACTTTGTTGGGAATGTGGAGTCAAGAGATCTTCTTGAGGGTGTAGCAGATGTTGTTGTTACGGATGGTTTTACAGGAAACATGACCCTAAAAACCATTGAAGGTACAGCTCTTTCAATCTTTAAGATGTTGAAAACATCTTTAATGAGTTCAACCAAGACAAAGATTGGAGCCCTTCTATTAAAGAATGAGTTTATGAGTCTAAAAGGGAAAATGGATTACTCTGAATATGGAGGAGCAGGCTTGTTTGGTCTAAATGCTCCCGTAATTAAAGCGCATGGGTCTTCTGATGAAACTGCCGTTTTCCATGCCATTCGTCAAACACGTGAAATGGTGACAAAAGATATTCCTTCTATTATTAAGAAGGAAATTGATCAATTGGGTAATGAATAACTAAGAAGGGGGACAAAGACATGGGCAAAATCGCTTTTATTTTTCCAGGACAAGGTTCTCAAGTTGTAGGAATGGGTAAACAGTTAGCGGATGAGCATAGTCAGGTAAAAGCGTACTTCGATCGTGCAGATGAAGTGCTTACAGATGATCTATCCAACGTTATCTTTAATGGACCACAGGAGACATTAACGAAAACGGTAAACGCACAGCCTGCTCTTTTAACAACAAGTATTGCTATCTTGGAGAGAATGAAGGAACTTTCCATACAGCCAGATTATGTAGCTGGCCATTCTTTAGGTGAGTATACAGCACTTGTTGCTGGTGGAGCTTTATCGTTCGAAGATGGGGTTTATGCAGTCAGACAACGAGGACTCTTTATGGAAGAAGCTGTACCAAGTGGCAAAGGGGCTATGTCTGCAATTCTTGGACTAGACCGCGAACCTCTGAAAGCAATCACTGACAAAGTGACAGAAGAAGGTCATTCCGTTCAATTAGCGAATTTGAATTGCCCTGGCCAAATCGTTATTTCCGGAACAAAAGAAGGCGTTCAAGTAGCTGGGGAGCGTGCGAAGGAAGCAGGAGCGAAGCGAGTGATTCCGTTAGAAGTTAGTGGTCCGTTCCACTCTTCTTTAATGAAACCTGCCAGTGAGCAACTACACAGTGTTCTTCAAAAGTTAGATTGGAAAAATGCTAGTGTGCCGGTTATTGCAAATGTTAATGCTGAACCGGTTCAGGAGAAAGATGAACTGATTCGTTTATTAGTTGAACAGCTTTACTCCCCAGTACTTTGGGAGGATTCAGTTCAAACAATGTTAGATTTAGGTGTAGACACTTTTATTGAGATTGGATCTGGGAAGGTTTTGTCCGGTCTTGTGAAGAAAGTAAACAGAAGAGTAAAGACATATTCTGTGCAAGACGAAGAGTCATTCCAACAATTAGCGGCAGACTTTCAATAAAGGTAAGGAGGGATACGTGTGAAATTACAAGGTAAAACAGCACTTGTTACAGGTGCGTCTAGAGGTATTGGTAGAGCAATCGCTCTTGGACTAGCCAAAGAGGGTGCGAACGTTGTAGTCAATTATGCAGGTAGTGAGGCCAAAGCAAACGAAGTCGTGGATGAAATTAAAACTTTAGGTGTTCAAGCATTTAGCATTCAAGGAAATGTCTCTAATCCTGATGATGTACAAAATATGATAAAAGAAACAGTAGACCAGTTTGGTGCTATTGATATTTTAGTTAACAATGCTGGGATTACGAGAGATAATTTACTAATGAGAATGAAGGAAGAAGAGTGGGATTCTGTCATTGACACGAACCTGAAAGGCGTCTTCCTATGTACAAAAGCTGCAGCTAGACCTATGATGAAGCAAAGAGCTGGAAGAATTATAAACATTTCTTCAATCGTGGGTGTAAGCGGAAATCCTGGACAAGCTAATTATGTTGCGGCAAAAGCAGGAGTTATTGGTTTGACTAAGACATCTGCTAAGGAACTAGCTACTAGAGGAATAAACGTAAACGCGATTGCTCCCGGATTTATTACGACTGATATGACAGATCAACTACCAGAAGATGTGAAAGCGGAGATGCTGAAGCAAATACCACTAGGTAAGCTGGGAAATCCAGAAGATGTGGCTAAGGCTGTTGTATTCTTAGCATCTGAGGACAGCTCGTATATGACAGGGCAAACGCTTCATATTGACGGTGGAATGGTAATGTGATAAAGTACTCCTGCAATTTATAGTGGCAGGATACCGTATAACAAATTAAACTTTTAAAGGAGGTGAACAGACATGGCAGACGTTTTAGACCGTGTAACAAAGATTATTGTTGACCGTCTTGGAGTTGACGCTTCAGAGGTAACTCTAGAGGCTTCTTTCAAAGATGATTTAGGTGCAGACTCTCTTGATGTTGTTGAGCTAGTAATGGAACTTGAAGATGAGTTTGAAATGGAAATTTCTGATGATGATGCTGAAAAAATTGCCACAGTTGGCGATGCAGTGAATTACATAAAGAGCCAAGTGTAATAGTGAAAGCTCCGTCTCAATCGACGGAGCTTTTTATTTACTACCTTTATTTTTCGCCAGTTCCTCTCTGTCAATTGTTCCCGGTGGCTGTTCTAGCCAATTATGTTTGATCATAATATCGGCACCTGATTTTGCATATTGACCAATTTCTAGAGACAATCGTTCATAGTTAACGCCAAGGTCACTTCTTTGACTAGCTGCCGCTGCTGTAGCGTAATTCCCCATCCCTGCAGCACTTAAAAATGACATATGAAACATCAGCAGTTTATCCGAGAAAGTTTGTGTAGTTGAACTGCTCACACTCAAATCTGGTAATTGTGGAGCTTCAATGTTGTTTGTTAGCAGTGTTTCAGTGAAAATCTTCACATGTTTGTTTGAAATATCCCTGCCGCGAATCATATATTGTTGAATTTCTTTAGTTGGAGAGGTTTGAGCAAAGCCAAGACAAAGTTTAATCCCGATCATGTTTGTTAAGATATTCATATACAAATGGGAAATTTCTATGGCATTTAGTGGTCGTTTATTTCCAAAAGGATTCAACCCACTAAAATAGTTTTTATCATCGATAAAATCAACCTGCTTAGGAACTTCCATATAAGGGTGTCTTGCAAAAACACCTTTATTTAACGCTATTTCAGTCGAGCGATTATACAAAGTTGAGGTTTCTGATAGACAAGTTGTAAAGTATGTTCGAAGGTCATCTCTTGCGCTCATTGCCAAAAAACCACTGTATGAAAGCATACCTACTTTGGCCATTTGATTTACATAGGTTAAGCAAAAGGTATCCGAGAATAACCAAGGAGCATCATGTTGTACATCTTGGTCTGAAAAACCGGTAGGAAGAGCATATTGTTCTTTTTCAAATACAGTCTTTAGAAAATCAATATGTTCACATACTATCTTATGAGCGAACTCAATTATGGGTTTTACATCAGGGTCTTGTATATGTATGAACATATGGCTTAAGATACACTTGGACATTGTATCGTTCAGATAGGTTGTCCAAAGACATCCTATTTCGGCAGCAGTAAGATGTATTTTTTCTTGGACCATGGTGTACCTCCTCAAGATAAACTCTACTACGATTATTGTGTGCGTAATTTGATATTTATATAACGTGAAGTCTATGGTTTTTATCTAATTACGTAAGGGGAAGACCTTTCACCAAAACATTTGTAAGAAAGGCTTTGAACTTCCTTTCGTTTTAGAATAAACTGAGGATGTGCGTATTTTTGACAGGTTAGGTGAAGTCGATGACTAAGAAAAGAAAAGATTGGAAAATGCAGTTAGAACTTTTCCAGGAGTTTCAAGATAAAGTGCAAATACAATTTAAAAATGAAAAACTATTATGGCAAGCATTTACACATTCATCTTATGTGAATGAGCATCGTAAAAAAACGTATGAAGATAACGAGAGACTAGAGTTCTTGGGAGATGCTGTGTTAGAGCTTACGGTTTCCAAATTCTTATATTTGCAATACCCTACAATGTCTGAAGGAGAACTAACAAAGCTCAGAGCGGCGATTGTCTGTGAGCCTTCTCTTGTGTCCTTTGCGACGGCATTATCATTTGGTGACCTAATCCTTTTAGGAAAAGGGGAAGAAATGACTGGTGGTAGAGAAAGACCTGCTTTATTAGCAGACGTGTTTGAAGCCTTTATTGGTGCTCTATACCTTGATCAGGGAATTGAACAAGTATTTACGTTTTTAGAAGCTTGGGTCTATCCGAGGGTTCAAGAAGGTGCTTTTTCTCATGTGATGGATTTCAAAAGTCAATTGCAGGAATTTATACAGCGGGAAGCATCAGGCCAACTATCGTATGAGATTTTGGAAGAAAAAGGACCAGCTCACAACCGTGAATTTGTTTCAAGGGTTTCATTAAACGGAGAAGAACTTGGAGTTGGTAGTGGCCGATCGAAAAAAGAGGCTGAACAACATGCTGCCCAATTGGCGTTACAAACATTAAAGAGCTTTGAGAAGGATGTAAAAAGAAAATGATTCGTAAGGTAAAGAGAGAGGGGGGATCTGTATGTTTCTTAAACGATTAGAAAGTGTTGGGTTTAAATCTTTTGCAGAAAGGATATCGGTAGATTTTGTTCCGGGTGTAACTGCGGTTGTTGGACCCAACGGTAGTGGAAAGAGTAATATTACAGATTCCATCCGATGGGTTTTAGGGGAACAGTCTGCTAAATCACTCCGTGGGTCTAAAATGGAGGATATTATTTTTGCAGGAAGCGATAGTCGTAAAGCACTTAATTTTGCAGAGGTTACATTAACTTTAGATAATCATGATCAGGCTTTACCTCTGGATTTTGAGGAAGTGAGTGTTACGCGAAGGGTGTACCGCTCTGGTGAGAGTGATTTCTTCATTAATAAGCAAGCATGTCGTCTTAAAGACATCGTTGAATTGTTTATGGATTCCGGGTTAGGCCGTGAAGCTTTTTCTATTATCAGCCAAGGTCGGGTAGAAGAAATTCTGAACTCAAAATCAGAAGAAAGACGGTCTATCTTCGAAGAAGCAGCTGGAGTTTTAAAATATAAGACTCGAAAGAAGAAGGCAGAAGGCAAGTTAGAAGAAACCGAAGCCAATTTACATAGGGTTCAGGATATTCTACATGAACTGGAAGGGCAAATTGAACCATTAAGAATTCAAGCATCCATTGCGAAGGATTACCTTGAACAGAAAGAGCAACTTGAAACCATTGAAGTTGCTGTATTAGTGTATGAAATTGAAGACCTTCATCGTCGCTGGGAGCAGCTGACAAAGGATTTAAAAGAACATAAAGAAAAAGAATTAGAATACTCTCAAGCCTTATCTAATAAAGAGGCTACAGCTGAGCAATTGCGTAACCAAGTTGCAGCCATTGATGAGTCGGTTCAAGACCTTCAACAAATCTTATTAAAGACAAGTGAAGAGCTGGAGAAACTTGAAGGTCGCAAAGAGGTTATGAAAGAGCGCCTTAAAAACTCTGAATCAAATCAAGCTCAGTTAAAGAAAAATATTGAAGAATTACAGGCAAGAAAAGAAGTTCTAGCCTCTCAGCTATCCACGTTTGAGGATCAATATAAGCAAGAGAAGAGCAGACAGAAAGAAATCCAGGATAACCTGGCAACAAAAGAAGCCCAACTGCAATACGTAGATGTTAGTATTGAAGATCAAATTGAGGCCCTAAAAAGTGAATATATTGAGTGGCTTAATGAAGAAGCCCGGAAAAAGAATGAGTATGAATATATTCAAGAACAAAAATCTCAAATTGGGCAGAAATCAAACAAGCTCCTAAATGAAAACCAAGTGTGGATTGAACAAAGAGACACCCTGCGACAACAACGTGAGGAGAAAGAAGTTCAGTACAATCAATTAAAGGAGCAAACGGATTATTTAAGAGAGAAACTTCATGAGGCAGAGACGAAGCTCCAAACCATGACTAGCCAATATGAAAAACAAGAACAGTCATTATATAAAGCGTATCAGTACTTGCAACAAGCTAAATCTAGAAAAGATATGCTGGAAGAAATGGAAAATGATTATGCTGGTTTCTTTCAAGGGGTAAAAGAAGTACTAAAGTCAAGGGATCGCTTGACGGGAATACATGGAGCAGTAGCTGAATTGATCTCCGTTGAGAAACAATATGAAGTAGCAGTTGAAACAGCTCTGGGTGGTGCTTTACAAAACATAGTAGTAGAAACTGAACAAGATGCTAGGAAAGCCATTCAATTTTTAAAATCAAATGCATACGGGCGTGCTACCTTTTTACCTGTATCCGTAATGAAAGAAAGAGAAGTGGCAGGACATTACTTGCAAAGAGTTAGTCAGCATCCTCAGTTTGTAGGAGTAGCTAGTGATATTGTCAGTTTCAATCCTAAATTTTCAGCTGTCATTAAAAATCTTTTGGGAAATGTGCTGGTTACAAACGACTTGAAAAGTGCGAATGATATTGCTCGTACAGTGGATTTTCGTTTTAGAATTGTGACATTAGAAGGAGATGTCGTAAACCCTGGAGGTTCTATGACAGGGGGAGCCACTCGACAGAAGACATCTTCTGTATTAAGTAGAAAACAAGAGCTTGATGAACTCACAGAAAAGCTTCAAGTGATGGAAGAGAAAACACTAAAACTTGAAAATCACGTAAAGCAAATGAAGTCTGAAATGGAGAGGTTAAATCAAGAGATTCGTTCCATGAGGCAACAAAACGAAGAGCTTCGTGAAGTTGAACAGGATATGAAGAGTCAGGTCAAAGAAATCGAACTGAATGAGAAAAACATTCAGGACAAGCTCACGATGTTTGACATCGAAACAAAGCAATACGGGGACGATGCGGATCGTCTTGATTCCCGTGAAAAGGCTTTGAAAGAAGAGCTTGTTTCCATTAAAGAAAAGATTTCAGAGCTTAATCAGCAGATAGAGCATATGACCGCTGAAAAGAAAAATGCTCAGGTCACTAAAGAAACACTCCAGGACGAAATTGGAGAATTAAAAGTTCTACTTGCTTCAAAGAAGGAGCAAGTTCAAAACCTAAAGCAACAGCTAGATGGAGTTCAATCCGAGTCTCTTCAAGTCGAGGATCGCCTGAGTGAAGTGAAAGAAGAACTTCAATTCTTAACCAGTGAAATGGAGAAAACAACAACTGGAGAAAGTGATTTAGATATACAGGCGAAAGAAAAAGCGGTACAGAAAGAGGAAACGATGCAGCTGATTTCTGCTAGAAGAAACCAGCGTGTGGGATTATATGAACAGCTGGAAACACTCGAGTTAGAAATAAAGGAACTAAGGCGTCTTTACAAAGGGATGTCGGAGCACGTTAAAGACGAAGAGGTCAAAGTCAATCGTTTAGACGTGGAACTAGAAAGCCGTCTCCAGCAGTTACAAGAAGAGTACATGCTAACGTTTGAAGCAGCAAAAGAGGACTACCCTCTTCAGCTCCCTATCGAAGAAGCCAAAAAGAAAGTAAAGCTAACCAAAAAGGCCATTGAAGAATTAGGGACTGTAAATCTAGGATCCATTGAAGAATATGACCGGGTTTCTGAGCGGTTTGAGTTTTTATCAGAACAAAAAACGGATCTTGAATCAGCAAAAGAGACACTGTTTGAGGTTATTGGGGAAATGGATGATGAAATGACGAAACGTTTCAGTCATACCTTTTACCAAATTCAAGGGCAGTTTAACTCTGTTTTCCAAGCGTTATTTGGTGGTGGTAGAGCTGACCTACGTCTAACTAATCCAGAAGACCTTTTAAATACAGGGGTAGATATCGTTGCACAACCACCAGGCAAAAAACTACAAAACCTTGGCTTGTTATCAGGTGGGGAACGCGCATTAACGGCGATTGCCTTACTGTTTTCAATTTTAAAAGTCCGACCAGTTCCTTTCTGTGTATTGGATGAAGTGGAAGCTGCACTTGACGATGCGAATGTATTTCGTTTTAGTCAATACTTAAAAGAGTTTAGTAAAGTGACGCAATTCATCGTCATTACACACCGTAAAGGTACGATGGAAGGTGCGGACGTTTTATATGGAGTAACCATGCAAGAATCTGGTGTGTCGAAGCTAGTATCCGTACGCCTTGAAGATTCAAAAGAATTGGTTACGTCGTAAAGGAGTGGAAGCTTTGAGTTTTTTTAAGAAGTTAAAAGAAAAAATTACGAAACAAACGGACTCTGTAACCGAAAAGTTTAAAGAAGGTCTAACCAAAACTAGAGACCAATTTGCAGGTAGAGTCAATGATTTAGTGGCACGCTATCGAAAAGTAGATGAGGATTTCTTCGAAGAGTTGGAAGAGATTCTAATTGGTGCTGACGTTGGCTTTGAAACCGTAATGGAACTTATTGATGAACTAAAAATGGAAGTCAAAAGAAAAAACATTACAGACCCTGTTGATGTCAGAGATGTCATTACAGAAAAATTAGTAGAGATTTATAATGCAGGGGAAGAAAGTGCTTCTGAGCTTCAAGTGAATAATGAAGGACTAACCGTTATTTTATTTGTAGGTGTAAATGGTGTAGGAAAGACAACTACAATCGGAAAAATGGCACAGAAGTTTAAAAATGACGGGAAACAAGTCCTACTTGCAGCGGGAGATACTTTCCGTGCAGGAGCAATTGACCAGCTTGAAGTATGGGGACAGCGTGTTGGTGTCGATGTAATCAAGCAAGGTGAAGGATCCGACCCTGCAGCTGTCATGTATGATGCTGTACAAGCTGCCAAAGCTCGAAATGTCGATGTGTTACTTTGTGATACAGCAGGACGTCTTCAAAATAAGGTCAACCTTATGAAAGAGTTAGAAAAAGTGAAAAGAGTTATTGAGCGGGAAATCCCGGGTGCACCACATGAAGTGTTACTTGTACTAGATGCCACAACTGGACAAAATGCGATGATTCAAGCGAAACAATTTAAAGAAGCGACAAATGTTAGTGGTATTGTGCTAACAAAGCTGGATGGAACGGCTAAGGGTGGAATTGTATTAGCTATTCGAAATGAATTAAACATCCCGGTTAAGTTTGTGGGACTTGGTGAAAAAGTGGATGATTTACAGCCATTTGATGCAGAGCAATACGTGTATGGATTGTTTGCTGGATTGGCTGAAGAGGAAAACGAGGTAAGTGAGTAAGTAGAGAGGAAACGAGGCTTAGTGCCTCGTTTTTTTGTTTTGATAATGGGGAGGTTGTGAAGAAAGGTGTGTTTGTGTTTTTGTTAACAAGGAGCACAAAAAAAGTTTGCGTTCTAAATATTCCAGTATATGTAAAATTCGGCACGGAAACAGGAATTTTTGTTCCTTTTGTTCCAGTATATGTAAATATCGGAACAGAAAGAGTGATTTCTATGCCTTTTATTCCATAATATGTAAAATAAGGCACAGAAAGAGGAGTTATTGAGAGGATTTTTTCCATAAATACCCATAAAACTCTCGAAAGTCGAAGCTATTGAGAGTTTGTTTCCAAATATAACCATAAAACTCTCGAAAACTGCAATTATCGAGAGCTTTTTTCCACATCCTTTCAAAACCTCTCAAAAACCTCAGGAAACCCACACAAAAAACTGCACACACTGCCTCCCAACCCCAATCACCAAGGTCTCCCATTCACCTGTAAAGCCATCACCTTGACAACACTAGGCAATTTCAGTATTCTATTGATGTAAAGTCTTTTCACTTAACAAGGGGGCCACTCATATGCTCGAAAAGACGACGAGAATGAATTACTTATATGATTTTTATCAGTCGTTGTTAACCCCTAAACAACGAAACTATATGTCTCTTTATTACCTAGATGATTTCTCACTTGGGGAAATTGCGGAAGAATATCAAATCAGTCGGCAGGCTGTTTATGATAATATAAAGAGGACGGAAGCAATGCTTGAAGAATATGAAGAAAAATTACTGCTACTCAAAAAATTTCAAGAGCGATCGAAGCTGCTCCTAGAAATGAAGCAGCTGATTAAAGCGGGAGAGAGTAGTAAAGATGCATTGCTTGCGCCAATTGAAGCTCTTGAAAAATTAGAGTAAGGGGGCTAAATCGTATGGCCTTTGAAGGTTTAGCGGATCGTCTGCAAGGTACCATCCAGAAGATTAAGGGTAAGGGGAAGGTAACTGAAGCAGACGTAAAAGAAATGATGAGGGAAGTCCGTCTGGCACTCCTTGAGGCAGACGTTAACTTTAAAGTAGTAAAAGACTTTGTAAAGCGTGTAAGTGAACGGGCTATTGGCCAAGAAGTCATGAAGAGCTTAACTCCTGGTCAACAGGTTATTAAAGTCGTAAAAGAAGAGCTTACCAACTTAATGGGTGGAGAGCAAAGCAAGATTGCGGTAAATAACAGACCACCGACAGTCATTATGATGGTCGGGCTACAAGGTGCTGGTAAGACGACCACAACAGGTAAGCTTGCAAACCTATTAAGAAAGAAATACAATCGAAAGCCACTACTAGTTGCAGCCGATATTTATCGTCCTGCTGCAATAAAGCAATTGGAAACGCTAGGAAAACAGTTGGACATGCCAGTCTTCTCGTTAGGAGATCAGGTAAGCCCTGTTGAAATAGCGAAACAAGCCATTGCCAAAGCAAAAGAAGAGCACAACGACTATGTGTTAATTGATACGGCTGGACGCCTTCACATTGATGAAACCTTAATGGATGAATTGAAAGATGTGAAAGAGATTGCAAAGCCTGATGAGATTTTCCATGTCGTAGATGCGATGACAGGACAAGATGCAGTAAATGTGGCTCAAAGCTTTAATGACCAATTAGGAATTACTGGAGTCGTTTTAACAAAGCTTGATGGTGACACTCGTGGTGGTGCAGCACTATCTATTCGAGCTGTGACAGAAAAGCCTATTAAATTTGCCGGTATGGGCGAAAAGCTAGATGCTTTAGAATCATTCCATCCAGAGCGAATGGCGTCCAGAATCTTAGGGATGGGAGACGTACTCTCACTTATTGAAAAAGCCCAAGATACAGTGGATGCTGAAAAGGCAAAGGAGCTTCAAGAAAAGTTAAAGACACAATCCATTACACTGGATGATTTTCTTGAACAATTAGGACAAGTTCGTAAAATGGGACCGTTAGATGAACTTCTAGGGATGATCCCGGGCGCGAATAAAATGAAGGGTATGAAAAACCTTCAAGTCGACGAAAAGCAAATTGGTAAGGTTGAAGCCATTATTCGTTCTATGACGAAGAAGGAAAAAGAAGACCCATCCATTATCAATGCAAGTCGTCGTAAGCGAATTGCAACAGGTAGTGGTACAACCGTTCCAGAGGTAAACCGTTTACTGAAGCAATTTGATGAAATGAAGAAAATGATGAAACAAATGACAAACATGCAAAAAGGTAAGAAAAAAGGTGGATTTAAATTCCCATTTATGTAATACCAAATGGGAATTTCATGTAAAATCACTATGTAAAGAAAAAACACTTTACAACCCAAAATACATTTGATATTATACTATCTTGTGTGAAACTATTCGGAGGTGCACTATAATGGCAGTTAAAATTCGTTTAAAGCGTATGGGAGCTAAGAAGTCTCCTTTCTATCGTATTGTTGTAGCAGATTCTCGTTCTCCTCGTGATGGACGTTCTATTGAAACTATTGGTACTTACAACCCTGTAAGCCAACCAGCAGAACTTAAAATCAATGAGGAATTAGCACTTAAGTGGCTTCAAACTGGTGCTAAGCCATCTGATACAGTTCGTAACCTATTCTCTTCTCAAGGCATCATGGAAAAATTCCACAACGCTAAATATAGCAAATAAGAGGGCCTATGAGAGAGCTCATTGAAACGATCGTCAAGCCCCTTGTCGATTTTCCAGAAGACTTAAGCGTTGATGTTGTTGAAGAAACGAATAGCGTTACCTATAAGCTTTCCGTCAACAAGAGTGACATCGGGAAAGTAATTGGAAAGCAAGGGCGTGTTGCAAAGGCGATTCGAACTGTTGTCTATGCTGCAGCCGCAACTAGACAAGACGATTCAAAGAAAGTTTATGTTGATATCGTAGACTAAAAGGAGGGGGAATCCCCTCCTTTTTTCTAGTTCAACAATCTTTTTGGTAATTAACCATTAAATAGTAGAACCATAATAGATACATACGTTACTATGAATGGTAGATAGGCAAACTCCTTTGTCCAGTCACAAAAATGATAAGGAGTGTGACAGGCTTGAGAATCATTCGAAAAATAACAGTAAAGCAAGTACTTACGGAAGAAAGTAAATCTTCCATTCAGAAAAAACTACATAATGAGAAAGACATGCTCAAAAAAGAATGTGAGCAACTTTTGTTTGAACAGAAAAAAATGGAACACTCTAAAAAAGGACGAAACTCTTCCCTTCAAACTAGCTTTTTACAAGAGATTGAAAGAAGAGAAGACCAAATCGAATCGATTAGATTTCAATTAGAACAACTAGAAATCCTTCCTTTGGGGACAGAACTAAGGGAATCCGAGATAGAAGCGCTCATTGAGGTAAATGAAGGCGATTCGTGGGACAGACTAGTTAAAGAAATTGTGATAGAAAATGGGATTGTTAAAGAAATTCGTAAAGGGTGACGAATGAAATAATGGAAAAATGGTTTAATGTAGGAAAGATTGTGAATACACATGGCCTGCGTGGAGAGGTTAGAGTGATTTCAAGAACAGACTTTGCAGATGAGAGATATAAAGTAGGGAATACACTTTATTTCTTTTCAGAACCAAATACAGAAGTTTCTATACCTTTAACGGTTAAGCATCATCGTAAGCATAAAAACTTTGATTTGCTAACATTTGAGGGATATGATTCTATCCAAGCAGTAGAAGGTTTAAAAAACGGACTTCTGAAAATAAAAGAAGAGCAACTTACAGAGCTAGATGAAGGAGAGTTTTATTTTCACGAGATCATTGGTTGTGAAGTCTATTTAGAAGATGGGGAAAAGGTTGGAAAAGTGAGGGAGATTTTAACTCCGGGAGCTAATGATGTGTGGGTCGTGAAAGGGAATCGTAAAGAATATTACATTCCTTATATTGCTGAAGTGATTAAGACGATTAACATTGACGAGAGAAAAATAACGATTAAACCAATGGAAGGGTTGCTTGATTAAATGAGAATTGATGTTTTGTCATTATTTCCAGAGATGTTCACAGGTGTCTTTGAAACGTCAATTTTAAAAAAAGCATCAGACCTTGGGGCGGTTTCTTATCATGTTACCAATTTTAGAGACTTTGCAGATAATAAGCATAAAACAGTAGATGACTATCCTTATGGTGGTGGGGCTGGTATGGTCCTAAAACCCCAGCCTGTATTTGATGCTGTAGATGCCTTGACAGTAGGGAAAAAGCCTCGGGTCATCCTGTTATGTCCTCAGGGAGAAGTTCATTCTCAACAAAAAGCGGAAGAGCTTTCTCAAGAGGATCATCTTCTCTTTATTTGTGGTCATTATGAGGGGTATGATGAGAGAATCCGAGAACATATCGTAACAGATGAAATTTCAATCGGGGATTATGTATTAACAGGTGGAGAACTAGCTGCCATGGTTGTGATTGATAGTGTAGTTAGACTACTCCCAGGCGTTCTTGGAAATGAAGATTCTCCCGTACAAGATTCGTTTTCTAATGGGGGATTATTAGAACACCCCCACTATACAAGACCTGCCGATTTTAGAGGCATGAAAGTCCCTGAGGTGTTAACCTCTGGTCATCATGAAAATATCCAAGAGTGGAGAGAGAGAGAGTCTTTAAATCGAACCATAAGTCGTAGGCCAGAGTTATTAGAAAAAGCAAGACTTACAGATCGTCAAAAAAAATGGCTAGAAGAACAGAAAAAGCAATAGACTATATTGAAACCCGTGTTCGAATATGATATGATAGCATTTGTGACTTAGGCAGTTACGTCTGTCTAGGTTCATAAAACGGTGTTCCGCTGCGATTATTAAATATGCAAGAGCATCTGTCGAAGGAGTTGAAGATCATGCACCCAATTATTTCAGAAATTACGAAGGAACAACTTCGTACTGATCTTCCTACATTCCGTCCTGGTGATACTGTACGTGTACACGTAAAGGTTATCGAGGGAACACGTGAACGTATTCAGTTGTTCGAAGGCGTTGTAATTAAGCGTCGTGGTGGCGGAATTAGTGAAACATTTACAGTACGTAAAATTTCTTACGGTGTAGGTGTAGAACGTACTTTCCCAGTACACACACCAAAAATTGCTAAGCTTGAAGTTGTTCGTCGTGGTAAAGTTCGTCGTGCGAAGCTTTACTATCTACGTAACCTACGCGGAAAAGCAGCAAGAATTAAAGAAATTCGATAATATGAACTTAAAGGAGCTTGAGTATTCAAGCTCCTTTATTCGTTTTATAACCTTTTTTATGAAAAAACTTGAATATAGTGCTGAGAGCCATTGCAAATAGAGAAAGAAAAGTTTCCTACGAACGTAGTAGAGAAAAAATAGCTGTTCTAGTAGAATATAATGTAGATATTGTACAAGGGCGAGGTATAAAGATGGAACAAACTAAAAAACCAAAAAGTGAATTATGGGAATGGACTAAAGCTCTAATCATTGCTATTGCAGTTGCATTTATTATTCGTTACTTCCTATTCGCACCCATTGTCGTAGATGGGTACTCCATGATGCCTACATTAAACGACCAAGATCGAATGATTGTCAATAAATTTAGCTACCAATTTGGTAAACCAGATCGTTTTGACATCATTGTATTTAAAGCCCCAGAAGGGAAAGATTACATAAAGAGAGTCATTGGTTTGCCTGGTGATACAGTAGAATATAGAAATGATGTCTTGTACATAAATGGCGATCCTTACGAAGAACCATACTTAGATACGTATAAACAAGATGTGATCGGAGGGACACTAACGGAGTCTTTTACTCTAGAAGATGTAATCGGACGTGAAACAGTTCCAGAAGGTCATGTGTTTGTGATGGGCGATAATCGACGATTAAGTAAAGATTCTAGACATATTGGGCCCGTCCCTTTTGAAGATATCTTGGGTAAAACTAGCTTAGTTTACTGGCCATTTGACGACCTCGGCTTTGTAAAATAGGCCCATATTACATAGGATAAAAACCAATGTGATGGGGCAATAAATCAATAGACCTTTATAACGATTTAGAACGTGTTTAGAGAGTGGTGTAAATAGTTCATGACGATACAGTGGTATCCCGGCCATATGGCCAAAGCCAAAAGACAGATACTAGAAAAAATAAAATTAGTAGACCTTGTGATTGAAATTGTAGACGCAAGAATTCCGTTGTCATCTAGAAATCCAATGGTCAATGAAATTTCCCATCAAAAACGGCGTTTAGTACTATTAAACAAAAGTGATCTAGCAGACCCTGCTGTGACTAAAAAATGGATTTCTTATTTTGAAGAAGAAGGAGCAAGTGTTTTAGCTATCAATGCGCATCGCTCCTCTGATATCAAAAAAGTCATTCAACAGTCTCAGAGCTTAATGAAGGACAAGCACGAAGCATTACGTGCAAAGGGTATTATTAACCCGCGAGCTATTAGAGCTTTAATTGTGGGGATCCCTAATGTCGGGAAAAGTACATTCATCAACCAGTTGGCTGGTAAAAAAATAGCGAAAACCGGAAACACGCCAGGTGTCACCAAAGCTCAAAGCTGGATTAAATCTGGGAAGGACTTTGAGTTGTTAGATACACCAGGGATTCTTTGGCCAAAATTTGAAGACGAAGAAGTAGGTTATCGGTTAGCTGTCACTGGTGCAATAAAAGATACGATTTTACCTCTACAGGATATTGCAGCCTATGCACTCCGTTACTTAAGTGAACACTATCCAGATAGAATGCAAGAGAGATACAAGCTTACTACTATCTCGGATGATATGGCTGTCCTGTTTGACGAGATTGGTAAAAAACGTGGCTTTATTGTTTCTGGTGGATATGTAGATTGGGACCGTGTTGCAGAAATTGTTCTGCAGGAGCTCAGAAACGGTAAACTAGGACCACTATCATTAGAAACTCCATATAGTAATGCTGATTAAAGACCCAACTTGTCTGGGTCTTTAATGCTTTTTAGAACATCCGATATATAAGAAAGAAAGATTGAAGGAGTATAGTATGTCATACACAATTTCACAAATAAAAGAAATATTAGACAACATAACAGACACAGAGGATCCTCAATTAAAAGAGTTCGAAACAGATACGAGAAAAGGCGTTCAAACCTTATTATCTCAGTGGAATAAAAGGTTGGAAAAGGAAAAAGAAGAACGTGAACGTTATTTAGCTCTCATGCACTTTGAAAGATTATATAAAAGTAAAGGTTATTCATTTATTGCTGGGATTGATGAAGTGGGTAGAGGTCCTATTGCAGGACCTGTTGTGGCAGCAGCTGTTATCTTGGAAGAGAATACATATTTTTCAGGCTTAAATGATTCGAAGCAAATAACAGAGAAGAAACGTGAAGAGTTGTTTGACCAAATACATGAAAATTCCATTGCTGTAGGCATTGGTATGGTGCACTCTCATGAAATTGACGAGATTAATATTTATCAAGCTACCAAAAAAGCAATGTTAGAAGCAATCAATCAATTAGAGCCTGTGCCTGATTTCCTTTTAATTGACGCAATGCCATTAGAAACACCATTTCCTTCAGAGTCCATTATTAAAGGCGATGCTAAAAGTGTTTCTATTGCCGCAGCATCTGTTATTGCCAAAGTGACACGTGACCGTTACATGGCGGACTTGGAAAAAGCTCATCCAGGTTATGGTTTTGATAAGCATAAAGGATATGGTACGAAGGAACACCTGGATGCCATTCAGAAACTAGGAGTTATTAAAGAGCACAGAAGAAGCTTTGCACCAATCAAGGAGTATACGAGGTAGAGGGAGAGGGGGATATGCCTTGAATACCATTTCATTAGCAGGGACTCAATTTCAGCAGATAAACTCACCCATACAAACAGGTGACTTATTACAAGGGAAGCTGACTAAAGTTGATGCAGAAGGAACTGCGACGATCCGTACAGTTGGGGGAGAAGTTGAAGCGAAGCTAAACGCCCCTTTAGAAGTAGGGAAATCCTATTTATTCCAAGTTCAAAGGACAGAAAATGAATTAGTATTAAAGGTATTGTCTACCCCAAACACGGATGTAGGAAGGGCAGTAGACGTCCTTTTAAAGCAACTTGCATTAGAAAAGGGAGGCTGGGAACAGCGTCTACTCCAGCTCGCGATAAAAGAAGGGTGGCTCCAGTCAAATGGAAGTAAACTTTCCTTATCCCTTCAATGGCTTGGAAACTCTAGCTCCCCCCTTCAGGATATAAAAGTATTAGAGTTTATGAATAGAGCCCCGCTTCCTTTTACAAAAGAAGTCTTTCAGTCTCTATCTACTGTATTTTCAGGTAAGGGAGTTTCTTTCCTTCTACAAGGTTTGGCGAATCACTCTCAAGTTAGCCCGGAACGAATACAGCCATTGATGAGTACCTTAGAGGAAAAAATGGGACTGGATTTGATAAAAACTGCACTTACACCTTCAGTTAACCAAAATGCTTCGCGGGTTGCCAAACAGATAATTGCTCAGATTATACAACTCCCTGGCGGTACTACTGGGGAGGATTTTTTCAATGCAGAACAGTTGTTTAGAAAAATCACCACCCAAAGTAGGCTTCAAATCTGGGAGTCTGGAAAACAAGCGTTTCTAGGTGGAAACCGCCAAGAGGGAATGATGATTTGGAGAAGCGTCCTACCAAATGTACAGGCAACAATGAACAGTGATCAAGTATCACAATTATTCCTGCAATATGAACTTGAAACCGAGATGAATCCAGCAAAACTAGCACGCATTGAAACCTATTTAAAGCAGGAAACCAGCCTGTCATTGAGTCAACCTGTTTTACAATGGTTAGGGAAAAGTATGTTAACTCATGGAGAAGGATTTAAAAATTTTCCTCAATCGGACTATGAGTTTTTCATGTCGTTTAATCGTGAGCATGTAGTAAAAGAATTGAAGCAAATCGTAAGCATGCTCGGATTAAACTTAGAGGCAGACATGGCTTCTGCTAGAAAAGAAGGTTTGGAATCACTGAAAGCTCAACTCATTCAACTGATGCATCAGGATGGAGTTCCTCAAAAGCTAGGAATACAGGAGCTATTATCACATTTACAGGGGCAAAAGTTATTAACACAAGATACGGGACCGATTCTTCAAATCTTTTCACAGATTCCCCTTTCTTTTGTACATGGTCTGAATGATGCTACTATCTATTGGAGTGGAAAAAAGTCAAAAGAAGAAAAGATTGACCCCCATCATTGTCGGGTATTATTTCATCTTCATCTAGAAAAATTAGGAGAAACCCTCCTAGACTTTCAAGTGCAAAATCAAGTGGCAAAAATCCATGTTTTTCATAGACTTGAAGGCTTTATTCCCCCCGCAGAAGGTGTAAAGGAAATGTTGAAAACTGGTCTAAATAAGATTGGCTACCATCTATCTTCCTTTCAATTTCAGTATGTTGCAGATGTAGAAAAAGAGGCAGTCTTTAAGCCAGTATATGAACGGATTCAAATGCTTTCAAAGGTGGATATTCGAATATGAAGAACCAGCAGGAAAAAAGGTTAGAAGCGGTTGCACTTCGGTATGATCAAGAAAAAAATAATTCTCCTCAGGTTATAGCGAAAGGGAAAGGGAAAATTGCAGAAAATATTTTAAAAGTTGCGGAGGAGAATGACGTTCCACTTCATGAGGACCCTACGCTTCTTTCTTTGTTAGGCCAGCTTGATATTAACCAATCTATTCCTGAGGAGCTGTACGAGGCGGTTGCGGAGGTATTTGCTTTTATTTACCGGGTCGATCAACAACAAAAGAAATAATTCCAATCTACTGAAGTTTATTCCATTTTTTAGCAAGGGTTAATTCTAATAACGAGGGCCGTTGATTTCCGTTGCAGGTGCGCAGCTAGAGCGGGCGGTCCGGGAGCCTCCTCTGGCCAACAGGATGTTGGTTACGAAGGCGTTGCCACAGGACGTGGCGTTCTTAGCCTTCGTTCCCCTTTCGCTCCCGCGGGGTCTCCCTTGTCCCTCTCTTCCCACTTTCCACTGCTTCCATCTATTTTTTTCAAGGCAGTGGAAATGAGTCAAGCACCTTCCACTCCAATCAACTACTGCTAGACTATATGTGGAAGAGAAAGCAATTTCTACCAAGACAACCTTCACCTAATTAAGGAATCTATTCCCATTTCAAACTTTGTCAGAAAATTATAATAACGAGAATATTGTTTTAATCGGTGGACATACCCCCGTACATTATATAAAATGGAATCGGCAGTCTATATTAGGTAGATACGTTAGGAGGACTGGATAATGAATATCCATGAATACCAAGGTAAAGAAATCCTTAGAAAATATGGGGTATCTGTGCCAAATGGTCGCGTAGCATTCTCAGTAGATGAAGCTGTTGAAGCTGCAAAAGAACTAGGCACTAAAGTATCAGTTGTAAAAGCTCAAATCCATGCAGGTGGCCGCGGTAAAGCAGGCGGAGTTAAGGTTGCTAAGGGCCTTGACGAAGTGCGTACATATGCTGAAGAAATTCTAGGTAAGACTTTAGTTACACATCAAACAGGCCCAGAAGGTAAGGAAGTAAAGCGCTTACTGATTGAAGAGGGCTGTGATATTCAAAAAGAATACTACATCGGATATGTTCTTGACCGTGATTCTTCTAAAGTTGTTTTGATGGCTTCTGAAGAAGGTGGAACGGAAATTGAAGAAGTGGCTGAACAGACACCTGAAAAGATTTTCAAAGAGTACATTGATCCAGTAGTTGGATTAACTGCATTCCAAGCTCGTCGTATTGCATTCAATATCAACATTCCAAAGGAGCTTGTTAACCAAGCGGTTAAATTCATGCTTGGCTTGTATCAAGTATTCGTTGAAAAGGATTGTTCTATTGCAGAAATCAACCCATTAGTAACAACTGGTGATGGCAAGGTTATGGCATTAGATGCAAAGTTAAACTTTGACTCTAACGCTCTATACCGTCATAAAGATATTATGGAATACCGTGATCTTGATGAGGAAGATCCAAAAGAAATCGAAGCTTCTAAGTATGACCTAAGCTATATTTCTCTAAACGGAAATATCGGTTGTATGGTTAACGGAGCAGGACTTGCGATGGCTACTATGGACATCATCAAGCATTACGGTGGAGATCCTGCTAACTTCCTTGATGTTGGGGGCGGCGCTACAGCTGAGAAAGTAACAGAAGCCTTCAAAATCATTCTTTCTGATGAGAATGTAAAAGGAATTTTCGTAAACATCTTCGGTGGAATTATGAAGTGTGACGTAATTGCTACTGGTGTAGTAGAAGCAGCGAAACAAGTTGGCCTTCAAGTACCACTTGTAGTACGTCTAGAAGGTACAAACGTAGATCAAGGTAAGAAGATCTTAAGCGAAAGTGGTTTAAATATCATTGCTGCTGAATCTATGGCAGACGGCGCACAAAAAATCGTTGCACAGGTGAACTAAGGAAAGGCGGGGACCATTGTGAGTGTATTTGTTAATAAAGATACAAAAGTAATCGTTCAAGGTATTACGGGTTCAACAGCCCTTTTCCATACAAAACAAATGCTTGAGTATGGTACAAAAATCGTTGGTGGTGTAACACCTGGTAAAGGTGGTACAGAAGTAGAAGGAGTACCTGTATTTAATACAGTTGAAGAGGCTGTTAAGGCAACTGGTGCTAATGCTTCTGTTATCTACGTTCCTGCTCCATTTGCTGCAGATGCCATTTTGGAAGCTGTAGATGCGGAACTAGATTTAGCTATTTGTATTACAGAGCATATTCCTGTTCTTGATATGGTAAAAGTGAAACGCTACATGGCGGATAAGAAAACTCGTCTAGTTGGACCAAACTGCCCAGGTGTTATCACACCAGAAGAATGTAAAATTGGTATCATGCCAGGATACATTCATAGAAAAGGTCACGTAGGGGTTGTTTCTCGTTCTGGAACTCTTACGTATGAAGCAGTTCATCAATTAACTCAAGCTGGTATCGGTCAGTCTACAGCTGTTGGTATCGGTGGAGACCCAGTAAACGGAACTGACTTTATCGATGTACTAAAAGCATTCAACGAAGATCCTGAAACAGAAGCTGTCATCATGATTGGTGAAATCGGTGGTACAGCTGAAGAAGAAGCGGCTCGTTGGGTAAAAGCGAACATGAAGAAGCCTGTTGTAGGCTTCATCGGTGGACGTACTGCACCTCCAGGAAAGCGTATGGGCCATGCTGGTGCGATTATCTCTGGTGGTAAGGGTACAGCTGATGAAAAGATTAAAGTTATGAATGAGTGCGGTATCCAAGTGGCTGACACGCCATCTGTAATGGGTGAAACACTTATTAAAGTACTTAAAGAAAATAACCTATTCGACAAGTGTAAAAACTTATAAGAATACACAACAAGGGTGACTCTTCAAGAATAGAGTCACCCTTGTTATTTAAGTATTAAATTTTTAAAAAAATCCGAGGTGGTAAATATTGAAAATACTTAGCCAACAGTTAATCGCATTACAACATTCTAAGCACATGACTCCATATAAACTTAGGAAATTAGTAGCTATCCATGAGAAATATTTCCCTAATGAGTCTCTTTTAACAGTTATAAACAAGCTAGATTTAAAGCCAAAAGTACTAGAACAAATTACACAGGAAGTCCACAATTTCTTTGCACAAAACCTCATTCAATCCTATCAAAACCAACAAATCTCCATCACAACAATCTATGAACCTGAATATCCCACTCTATTAAAAGAAATCCATGATCGACCATCGGTTATCTATCAAAAAGGACGTCTAAAACTCCATAACCACAACCGTAAAAGGCTTGCGATTGTAGGTTCAAGAACGCCAACACCGTATGGAATTGACGTACTAAAATATCTCATTCCACCACTAATAGAAGCAGGGTTTACCATTGTCAGTGGACTTGCAAAAGGAATAGACAGCGCTGCCCATCAAATAGCCATTCATTCTGGTGGAGAAACTGTAGCAGTACTAGGAAATGGACTCCATCGAGTATATCCAGCCGAAAATAAGAAACTGGCTGACAAAATAGGTTCAGAACACTTGCTTGTATCGGAATATCCCCCTGCAACTTCCCCACAAAAATGGCATTTTCCTGAAAGAAACCGAATAATTAGTGGTATAACAGTGGGGACATTAGTAGTAGAAGGAAAAGCAAAGAGTGGCTCACTTATAACCGCATACTGTGCGCTTGAACAAGGTAGAGAAGTGTTTGCGGTTCCAGGAAATATCCAAGAAATTAATTCAAAGGGCCCTCATCAACTCATTAAAGAAGGAGCAAAGCTAGTTACATGCCCTGAAGATATTTTGGAAGAGCTAATACCCATCGTGTAAAAAAAATTTTTATCGGCTTAATCATAAACTGAATTTTCCGATATATTGAATGAAATTGCATGTATATGAATAGCAGTTATTAGTAAGACTGCATGTTAGAGGAATTTCTTAATTGTTAAGAAGATTCAAAATTCTGAGTGAAATTAGTAGTAATTGGTTCTGAAATTGGATAATTTGTGCATCATGTGTCATATCTCTACCATTGACAAATGAAAATACGGTCTTTAATATGTATGGAAGATTTAGTAATAATAGTGAATAGAGGATTTATGGGGATTTACCTCTCCTAAGGAGGATTTTAATGGCAGAGTTTCTCGTCATCGTAGAGTCGCCTGCAAAGGCTAAAACGATAGAGCGTTATTTAGGTAAAAAATATAAAGTAAAAGCATCTATGGGGCATGTTCGAGATTTACCCCGAAGCCAAATGGGTGTTGATACTGAAAATAATTATGATCCAAAGTATATAACCATTCGAGGGAAAGGGCCGGTACTAAAGGAATTAAAGACGGCCGCTAAGAAAGCTAAGAAAGTCTATCTCGCAGCTGACCCCGATCGTGAAGGGGAAGCTATTGCTTGGCACTTAGCTCATAGTCTGAACGTAGATATCCAGTCAGATTGTAGGGTTGTTTTTAATGAGATTACAAAGGATGCGATTAAAGAATCCTTTAAACACCCACGTCCCATTAACCAGGATCTAGTAGATGCACAACAGGCACGACGAGTTTTAGACAGATTAGTAGGGTATAACATTAGCCCTTTATTATGGAAGAAAATTAAAAAGGGTCTTAGTGCCGGAAGGGTCCAATCAGTAGCAGTTCGACTCATAATCGATCGCGAAAAGGAAATCAATGCGTTTGAACCAGAAGAATATTGGACTATTGAAGGAGACTTCTTAAAAGGTAAACAAGGGTTTCAAGCCAATTTCTATGGAATTGGTAAGGATAAGAAACAGCTTCAGTCTAAAGAAGATGTAGACCAAGTGCTAAAACAATTAAAAGGAAAGGATTTCAACGTAACCAATGTTACAAAGAGAGAAAGAAAGCGAAATCCAGCACCGCCATTTACTACTTCTTCTTTACAACAGGAAGCAGCTAGAAAGCTAAACTTCAGAGCAAAGAAAACCATGATGCTAGCTCAACAATTATATGAAGGAATAGAGCTTGGTAAAGAAGGAACAGTCGGTCTCATCACCTATATGAGAACTGACTCTACTCGTATTTCTGATACAGCCAAAAACGAATCGAATTCATACATTGTTTCAACCTTTGGTCAGGAGTATGCCTCTTCAAGTCCAAAGGGTGGAAAGAAGAATGCAGCTGCTCAGGATGCGCATGAAGCCATTCGTCCGACGAGTGCTTTAAGAGAGCCAAGTTCTCTCAAGCAACACCTTTCAAGAGACCAATTACGATTATATAAATTGATTTGGGAACGCTTTATTGCAAGTCAAATGTCTCCAGCTGTAATGGATACGATGAGTGTAGATTTAATGAATGGGGATGTCCTATTTAGAGCGACAGGCTCCAAGGTAAAGTTCCCAGGATTTATGAAACTCTATGTAGAGGGAACAGATGATGCTGAGGAAGAAAAGGAAAATTATCTTCCAGACTTAAAAGAGGGAGATGTTGTGAAAAATCAAAACATTGATCCAAAACAACACTTTACTCAACCACCTCCTCGTTACACAGAGGCAAGACTTGTTAAGACATTAGAGGAGTTAGGGATAGGTCGCCCTTCGACCTACGCTCCTACTCTCGACACCATTCAAAAAAGGGGATATGTTGCCCTTGATAATAAACGTTTCATTCCGACAGAACTCGGCGAAATAGTGCTAGAAATGATTACTGAATTCTTCCCTGACATCATAAATGTTGAATTTACGGCGAAGATGGAAAATGATTTGGATGCTGTTGAAGATGGAAAGGTTAACTGGGTTCAAATTATAGATTCATTTTATAGAGAGTTTGAAAAAGATTTAAGAATAGCTGAAAAAGAAATGGAAGAAGTCGAAATCAAAGACGAGCCTGCTGGTGAAGATTGTGAAAACTGTGGAAGTCCGATGGTATTTAAGATGGGTCGATACGGTAAGTTCATGGCCTGCAGTAACTTCCCGGATTGTCGTAATACGAAACCTATTGTGAAAGATATTGGTGTTAAGTGTCCAAATTGTAAAGAAGGAAACATTGTAGAAAGAAAAAGTAAAAAGCGACGAATTTTCTATGGTTGTGACCAATTCCCTAAATGTGAATTTATTTCATGGGACAAACCAGTCAACAGACCTTGTCCAAAGTGTTCGGGACTACTGGTTGAGAAGAAGCTGAAAAAGGGTGTACAGGTTCAATGTATACAGTGTGATTACAAAGAAGAAGCACAAAAGTAACGGAGTGAGCACTATGCTCACTCTCTTATTTTGTATAAAATACATAAATAGAATTATCAATGAGAAAAATTTTCAGTACATGAAACTTTTATCTTTTTCAAACGTATTGTAAAATGCAGAAGGAAATCTAAAATTTTCGGTCACAATAATTCAAGTAGATGACTTTTACAGACTGTTTGAAACAATTCAAAATTTTGTGAAAAGAATGTAAAATCCGTTGCAAGTGCTACTTGGTTATGTTAATATTTAGTAGCCCTTGTGAGGTGATACACATGGAAAGTTGCAAAGCTCTGTTAATTCAGTTTCAAGAGTATATGCAAATTGAAAAGAACTTTTCTTCGCATACGATTCTCCATTATACGAAGGATATTGAATCCTTATTTGAATTTATGGCTGAGCAAAGCATTTCTGATCTTAGAGAGCTGGAGTATTTTGATGCAAGGCTATTTGTATCAAAACTTTTTGACCAATCCTTCAAAAGATCTAGTATATCTAGAAAGATTTCATCACTAAGAAGCTTTTATTCGTTTTTGATGAGAGAAGGTGTCGTGGAACAAAATCCGTTTCAAATGCTTTCTTTGCCTAAAAAAGAAAAACGGTTACCTTCTTTTTTTTATGTAGAGGAAATGGAGAAGCTCTTAAATAGCCAATTTGAAAACAACCCAATTGGTCAGCGAGATAAGCTACTATTAGAACTACTTTATTCAACGGGAATTCGAATTAGTGAAGCAGAGAATTTAAAACTTGAACATATTGATTTTGTAGTGGGAACGATTCTTGTTTACGGTAAAGGAAGAAAAGAACGTTATATCCCCTTCGGTAGGTATGCTAGCGACTTACTACGTATATACATAAATGAAGGTAGACAAAATCTACTGACTAAAAATAAGAAGGATCACTCCTTCCTTTTTGTAAATTACCGAGGTGGTCCATTAACTGCACGGGGAATGCGAGATATCTTAAACAAGATTATGAACAAGGCGGCCATGCAGGCTAATATTCACCCTCATATGTTACGTCATACGTTTGCAACACATCTATTGAATAATGGGGCTGACTTGCGCTCGGTTCAAGAGCTTCTTGGACACAGTCATCTTTCATCTACACAAGTATATACACACGTAACAAAGGATCATTTGCAAAAAACATATAAGTCATTTCATCCGCGTGCATAAGCAATCTTTAGGAGGAAAATGTATGTCTAACTTTCACGCTACAACGATATTTGGAATCCATCACAATGGGAAATGTGCCATGTCTGGGGATGGACAGGTTACCTTTGGCAATGCAGTCGTTATGAAACATACAGCAAGGAAGGTTCGTAAATTATTTGGTGGAAAGGTCTTAGCAGGATTTGCAGGATCAGTAGCTGATGCATTTACGCTTTTTGAAATGTTCGAAGGAAAGCTTGAGGAGTTTAATGGAAACTTACAAAGAGCAGCGGTTGAACTGGCGAAGCAGTGGAGAAGTGATAAGATTCTTCGTAAGCTTGAGGCCATGCTCATTGTTATGAATGAATCTCATATGCTCCTTATTTCTGGAACTGGAGAAGTCATTGAGCCAGACGATGGAATATTAGCGATTGGTTCTGGTGGAAATTATGCTCTTGCTGCTGGTCGAGCTCTAAAGAGAAATGCTGGAGAGTACCTAGAAGCTAGAGATATTGCAAAAGCTGCATTAGAAACTGCTGCTGAGATTTGTGTCTATACAAATAATGAAATCATTATAGAGGAGCTGTAATTATGGTGAATCTACTAAAAAGTAACAGTACCTATTTAACTCCAAGACAAATTGTGGAACGTTTAGATCAGTTTATTGTTGGTCAAAGGGATGCAAAAAGAGCTGTAGCTGTCGCATTACGAAACCGTTACCGTCGCAGTCAGCTTCCTGAAAAGCTAAGGGATGAAGTGAATCCTAAAAATATTTTAATGATTGGGCCAACAGGTGTAGGTAAAACGGAAATTGCAAGGAGAATGGCAAAGCTAGTTGGTGCTCCCTTTATAAAAGTTGAGGCAACTAAATTTACTGAGGTTGGATATGTTGGAAGAGATGTCGAATCAATGGTTAGAGACCTTGTTGAGACTTCTGTACGACTAGTGAAAGAAGAAAAAATGATCAGTGTGAAAGAAAGAGCAGAACAAAATGCTAATAAACGCTTAGTTGAACTTTTAGTCCCTGGTAAGAAAAAGCAAACGAATATGAAAAATCCTTTTGAAATGCTCTTTGGTGGCGGTGGAGACCAAGAGGATACTCAGCAACAATCGAATGAGGATTATAATCTTCTAGAAAGAAGAAAAATTGTTAAAGAAAAGCTTGCTTTAGGTGAACTAGAAAACGAAGTGGTTACAGTTGAAGTTGAGGAACAACAACCATCCATGTTTGATATGCTCCAAGGATCGGGTATGGAACAAATGGGTATGAATATGCAAGATGCCCTAGGTAGTCTAATGCCAAAGAAAAAGAAAAAGAGAAAGCTATCCGTTCGTGAAGCTAGAAAAGTGTTAACGAACGAAGAGGCTAACAAGTTAATTGATATGGATGAAGTGACCCAAGAGGCTGTTTTTAGAGCAGAGCAGACAGGGATTATCTTCATTGATGAAATTGACAAAATTGCTAGCAAAGGGAACCAGTCTTCAAGTGCTGATGTATCTCGTGAAGGGGTTCAAAGAGACATTCTACCGATTGTTGAAGGGTCAACAGTTGTAACGAAATACGGATCTGTTAAAACAGACCATGTTTTATTTATGGCCGCTGGAGCATTCCATATGGCAAAACCTTCTGATCTAATACCGGAACTACAAGGAAGATTTCCGATTCGTGTAGAACTAGGAAAACTATCAGTAGATGACTTTGTAAAAATTCTAGTAGAGCCAGATAATGCTTTAATTAAACAATATAAAGCTTTATTGGAAACAGAAGGTATACAAATTGAATTTTCTGACGATGCTATTCGTAGAATCGCAGAAATTGCATTTGAAGTGAATCAGAACACCGATAATATTGGAGCTAGAAGACTACATACTATTTTAGAGAAACTTCTAGAAGATCTTTCTTTTGAAGCTCCGGATATTACTTTAGAAACGATTCAAATCACGCCAGAATATGTAAATGAAAAACTAGGCGCTATTTCAAAGGATAAAGATTTAAGTCAATTTATTCTCTAGTCGCTGAAAAAAATGATAAATTAGATGTAGCAAGAGATGCTGTAGGAGGAAAAATTAAAATGGATTTATTATCAAAAACAAGAAAAATTAACGCAATGCTTCAAAAAGCGGCTGGTAAGCCTGTTAACTTTATGGATATGGCAAATACATTAAGTGAAGTTATTGAAGCAAATGTCTATGTTTTAAGTCGCAGAGGAAAGCTTCTAGGATTTGCTGTAAACCAACAAATTGAGAATGAAAGAATGAAGCAAATGTTGGCAGACCGTCAATTTCCAGAAGAATACACAAAAAATTTATTCAACATTCAAGAGACATCTTCTAACTTGGATGTATACAGTGAACATACTGCGTTCCCTGTTGAAAACAGAGAGTTATTCCAAAATGGTTTAACTACGATCGTTCCAATCAACGGTGGGGGAGAAAGACTAGGGACCCTAGTTCTTGCTCGTTTGCAACAAGAGTTCTCAAATGATGACTTAATCCTTGGTGAATACGGTGCAACAGTTGTTGGTATGGAAATTCTTCGTGAAAAAGCAGAAGAAATTGAAGAGGAAGCAAGAAGTAAAGCGGTTGTTCAAATGGCGATTAGCTCTCTATCATACAGTGAGCTCGAGGCGATTGAGCATATCTTTGAAGAACTAAGCGGAAAAGAAGGCTTACTCGTTGCATCTAAAATAGCAGATCGTGTGGGAATTACTCGTTCCGTTATCGTTAACGCTCTTAGAAAATTAGAGAGTGCTGGTGTCATTGAATCAAGATCCCTAGGAATGAAAGGGACTTACATTAAAGTATTAAATGATAAGTTTTTAGCTGAACTAGAAAAGCTTAAAACTTCATAATAGTTGCATGAAAAAACCTTTGGCTGAATGCCAGAGGTTTTTTTATTTTGTGATTCTTATCACTGAGAAGATAATCCTCGAAGGGTAATGTTAAGTTTTTTTCGATGATTAGGAGAAATAACGAAAAATAGTATAAGGTTTATTACATTTGTAAAATTACTGAAATGTTTAAATATTCATTTCCATGCAGCATCGAATAGGTATATGGTCCTGCAACACCGTAGTTGCCTATTTCGACACAAAACTACAAGGGGTTTCTCGATTTTTTCGACAATTTCCTTTCGAATATATTCACCGATTTTTTCGCGAAATAGTAAAATTTCATTTTTCTTCCTGTTTGTAATCCCATTTTCCTTTAGGGAAAATAGGAAAATTGGCACAAGAAAAATAACTTTAACTACATAGACAGATGCTTTGTTAATCATTAGAATAGTTAATATACTTGTATTTTTGCTTACTTATTCATTTCGACTGTTACATTTATTTTACGAGAGGTGTTAAGGGTGAAATTATTTTCTAATATATTTACTTCCCTAGAACAAGGGTTGCAATATTCGACAATGAAGCAAAATGCAATATCAGATAATATTGCAAATGTCGACACTCCCAATTACAAAGCAAAGTCGGTTTCTTTCCAAGACACCTTGCAAAAAGCAACGAAGGAACTAGATGGATTGCGAACAGATCCAAGGCACTTTGAAATTAAGGCGAAAACACAGAATCCTTTTATTCAAGCTAGAAGTAATTATTTATACAATAACAACGGTAACAGCGTTGATATGGATAAAGAAATGACGGATTTAGCAAAGAACCAAATCTATTACAATGCACTGGTTGAACGATTGAATGGTAAGTTTTCAAGTTTACAAAGTGTGATTAAAGGTGGTCAATAAGCATGAACGCATTTAATAGTATGAATATCACATCGTCTGCTCTATCTGCACAGAGATTAAGAATGGATGTTGTATCCTCTAATATGGCAAATGCAGAATCCACACGTGCACAATTTGTGAATGGAGAATGGCAGCCATATAGACGAAAGATGGTCGTCTTACAACCACAGAATCAATTTTCAACTTTTTTAAAGCAAGCTATGAATACAAATCAATCCGGGGACGGGGTAGCTGTTTCAAAAATAGTTGAAGACAGGAGCCCATTTAAGCTAGTCTTCGATCCTAGTCATCCAGATGCAAATGAAGATGGATATGTAGAGATGCCTAATGTGGATCCACTACGAGAAATGGTGGACCTAATTAGCTCTACAAGGTCTTATGAAGCTAACGTAACCGTACTTAATGCTACAAAGGGCATCATGATGAAAACACTAGAAATTGGAAAGTAAGGGTGAGTAAAAATGATTGAACGGATATCGAATAGTTCTCTACCGAATCTAAACTTACAAAAAACTAGCACAAGTCCTGCTGATGTACAGAAGAGTTTTTCTTCGTGGTTAAAGGATTCAGTCCAAGAAGTAAATAATGCACAATTGCATTCTGACCAAATGACCGAGAAGTTAGTTCGTGGTGAGCAAGTCCAATTACATGAAGTGATGATTGCAGCTTCAAAAGCTAGTGTTACTTTGCAGGCAACCATAGAAGTAAGAAATAAAGTTGTTGAAGCCTATAAAGAAGTTATGAGGATGCAACTTTAATCTTTACTTAACATAGTGGAAATCCGCGTGAATTAGCGTGCATGTACTCGGGGGATAAGAATGAATGAATCACTTCTAAGACAAGTAAAAGGAATACAGTTATTTTGGAAAGAACGAACACAAAAACAAAAGCTAACATTGATCTCATCTATCTTAATCATATTTGTAGCCATAACCGTAATCGTTCTTCTTGCAGGTAAAAGTAATATGGTCCCTCTATACAGTCAATTGGCACCTTCTGAGACTGGTGTGATTAAAGAGACTTTAGATGGTAGAGGGATTCAGTCTGTTATTACGGACGGTGGAACGACCATTTCAGTACCAGAACAATATGTCGATACATTGAAGGTTGAGCTGGCTGCTGAGGGTATTCCAAATACTGGTCAAATTGATTACTCATACTTCAGTGAAAATGCTGGAATTGGTACAACTGAACAAGAATTTAATGTAATGAAATTGGACGCAATGCAAACGGAATTAGCCAACCTGATTAAAGGGATAGACGGCGTTCAGAATGCGAATGTTATGCTCAACCTTCCAGAGAAAGGAATCTTTGTAAGTGACGCATCTCAGGAAGCGTCAGCGTCCATTGTTTTGGAAACAAAACCGGGACACTCCTTTACTCAGGAACAGGTTTTTTCTTTGTATCACCTTGTTTCCAAAAGTGTTCCGAATCTCCCTACTGATAATATCGCCATAACGAATCAATATTTTGATAGTTTTGAACTAAAAAATAATGGGGATTCTTTTGGGGGTAATTTGATACAAACTCAATATGAGATGAAAAAGCAGATTGAGCGGGATATTCAAATCGAAGTACAACGTATGTTAGGGATGATCATGGGACAAGACAAAGTGGTTGTTTCAGTCTCAACTGACATTGACTTTGCCCAAGAAAATCGTGAAGAATCCATTGTCCAACCTGTTGATGGGGAAAACATGGAAGGAATCACCATAAGTGCTCAACGTTTAACAGAAACTTTTACAGGAAGTGCTGACCAGGCAGGTGGAGTTCCTCAAGGGGAGGATCCAACAGACCCATTAAATCAATACATGGGCACGAATGGCTCAAACGGTGATTATGAAAGAATCGAAGAAACAATAAACAACGAAGTAAACCGAATTCGAAAAGAAATTGTAGAAAGTCCATACAAGATTAAGGACATTGGAATTCAGGTAATGGTTGAACCGCCCGTGCCGGATGATCCAACGTCAATGCCACAAGGGACCGTGGAAGACATCACACAGATGCTCGGAACCATTATCAGAACTTCAATACATAAGGACTCAAATGTAACGGAAATGAGTAACGAAGTGATTGAAGACAAGATTGTTGTTTCCGTTCAACCGTTTAATGGAAAGGTTGAATTCCAATCAAGTTCCAGCCCAGAGCTCCCATGGTGGGTATTTCCGGCAGTTGGTGGTTTATTGTTATTACTACTGATTCTAGTATTACTGTTTATGAAATCTCGTAATAAATCTGAAGCTACAGGGTATGTGGCTGACTATAAAGAGGAAGAAGAACAAACGGCAATACATGTTCCAGATTTAAATAAAGAGAAGGAAACAGAAGGAACTGTTAAACGAAAGCAGCTCGAACAGCTGGCAATGAACAAGCCGGATGAATTCGTAAAATTACTTCGTTCCTGGCTTTCTCAAGAATAGGGGGGGATTTAATGAAGAAAGATTCAAAAGAGTTAACGGGTAGACAAAAGGCAGCGATACTACTCATCTCCCTCGGTCCTGAAGTATCAGCATCTGTTTATAAACATTTATCAGAAGAAGAGATTGAACAACTGACGCTTGAAATATCTGGTGTTAGAAAAGTAGATGCCATAGCAAAAGAGGAAATTTTAGAGGAGTTTCATAGCATTGCTTTAGCACAGGATTACATCTCCCAAGGTGGGATTGGTTATGCCAAGATGGTACTTGAAAAGGCTCTTGGTGAGGACCAAGCGAACCTAATTATCAATCGCTTAACCTCATCGCTTCAGGTAAAACCGTTTGACTTTGCAAGAAAAGCTGACCCTGGCCAAATTTTAAACTTTATCCAAAATGAACACCCGCAAACCATTGCACTTATTTTATCTTATTTAGACCCAACTCAAGCTGGCCAGATATTGTCTGAGTTACCGCAGGAAATGCAAGCGGATATTGCCAAGAGAATAGCCATTATGGATAGCACTTCACCAGAGGTTATCAACGAAGTAGAACAAATCCTTGAAAGAAAGCTTTCAGCTACTGTGACTCATGATTACACCCATGCTGGTGGAATTGAAGCAGTGGTTGAGGTGTTGAACGGTGTTGATCGTTCAACCGAACGTACTATTTTAGATGCTTTAGAGATTCAGGATCCCGAACTTGCTGAAGAAATTAAAAAGAGAATGTTTGTATTTGAAGATATCGTCACATTGGATAATCGTTCAATTCAGAGAGTAATACGTGATTGTGAAAATGAAGACCTTATTTTTGCATTAAAAGTAGCAAGCGAGGAAGTAAAAGAAGTTGTTTTCAAAAATATGTCTAAACGGATGGCAGACACCTTTAAAGAAGAAATGGAATTACTGGGTCCTATTCGTTTACGAGATGTGGAAGAAGCCCAATCTAGAATTGTAGCCATTATTCGGAGATTAGAGGATGCTGGTGAAATTGTAATTGCTAGAGGTGGAGGAGACGATATTATTGTCTAGGGTATTTAAAGCGCCATTCGTCGCAAATCGTGAGGGGCAGTTAATAGGGGTGAAACCCTTCCACACCCAGGTTACAGAGGAAGTTGAACCAGAAAAAAAACAGGATCCTAAAGTAGTGGCGGAGGAAATTGTTAACGCTGCTAATAAGCAAGCAGAGCAAATACTAGCAGAGGTTCATCAGCATAGAGAACAAATGTTACTGGAGCTCGACCAAGAGAGAATACATTGGGCAGAAGAGAAGGAACAACTGAGGACCCAAGTGCAAAAAGAGGCTTATGAAGAAGGTTATAATCAAGGTCGGAATGAAGGCTATAAAGACTTAAGCACTCTATTTGACAAGGCCAACTCAATTGTTAGCCAAGCTCAAGAGGATTATCACCAACACCTAATAGATTCAGAGAAAACAATCGTTGAGCTAGCAGTGAAAGTTGCTGAAAAGGTTATCGGGAAAAAACTTAGACAAGAAGAAGATTTTATTTCCTTTTCTAAAGAGGCCATTAAACAAGTGAAAGAAACAAAGACAGCTTTTATTTATGTTCATCCTGACAACTATGAAGCTATACTTCGCTCAAAGAATGAACTTACATTATTACTTCCAGCAGAATCAGAAATCTATGTTTATGCCAACCCAGAGCTCTCTTCGACGAGCTGCCTTATTGAAACGCCTGGGGGAAAACTAGATGGAAGTGCCGAAGTACAGCTTGCTGAAATTAAGCAGAAGCTTCTTGAATGGTTAGAGGAGGAAGAAGCGTGAGAGCATCCGATTTAATTCCTCTCGTTGAACAAATTGATCCTTTTAAAAAATTCGGAAAAATAAAACGAGTTGTGGGGATCATGTTAGAATCCCAAGGTCCATCTACCTCAATTGGAGATGTTTGTTACATTTATACAGGCTCCAATGGAAAAAAACGTAGAATACTAGCTGAAGTTATTGGTTTTAAAGATGAGCATGTCATTTTAATGCCTTACAGTAACATTCAAGAGATTTCCCCAGGTAGCTTAGTTGAATCGTTGGGTAAATCGCTTGAAGTAAAGGCTGGACAAGCTTTAATTGGACAAGTTATTGACGCTATGGGTCAGCCATTAGATGGAAGTACCGGCTCAAAAGGGCTAGTGCCTGTAAAAACAGAGCAAGAGCCACCAAATCCGCTGAGCAGGCCAACCATAAGGGAGGTCATCCCTGTTGGAGTTAGAGCAATTGATTCCATGCTAACAGTCGGTAAAGGTCAAAGAATTGGAATCTTTGCTGGAAGTGGAGTCGGAAAAAGTACACTCCTCGGAATGATGGCTAAAGAAACCAAAGCAGACGTCAATGTGATTGCCCTTATCGGTGAACGTGGTCGTGAAGTAAAAGAATTTATTGAACGAGATTTAGGAGAAGAAGGTCTTAAGAAATCAGTTGTGGTAGCAGCAACTTCTGACCAGCCAGCTCTAATGAGAATTAAAGGAGCCCTGACAGCAACGGCCATTGCTGAATACTTTCGAGATCAAGGGTTAAGTGTGTTGCTAATGATGGATTCTGTTACGCGTGTAGCTATGGCGCAGCGAGAAATCGGACTAGCAATCGGGGAGCCTCCGACAACGAAAGGTTACACTCCTTCAGTTTTCGCACTGTTACCGAGATTACTAGAGAGAACAGGAACGAGCGAAAAAGGCTCGATTACTGCTTTTTATACCGTATTGGTGGACGGCGATGATATGAATGAGCCGATTGCAGATACCGTTCGAGGAATCTTAGATGGCCACTTTGTCTTAAACCGTACACTTGCAAACCAAGGGCATTTTCCTGCAATCGATATCTTACAAAGTGTAAGTCGATTGATGAATCAGCTTGTATCGAAAGGTCATTTAAAAGCAGCGGAAAAATTAAGAGAAACCTATAGCAAATATCTGCAATCCGAGGATTTAATACAGATTGGTGCTTATAAGAAAGGATCTTCTAGAGAAATAGATGAAGCCATTCGGTTATATCCAAAAATAAAAGAGTTTCTGAAGCAAGCGACAAATGAACCATCAAGCTTTGATGAGAGTATCCAACACTTACAACAAGTGATTGAGGAAGGGAGTCTGTCATGAGTTATCAGTTTCGATATGAATCCGTACTTTCTATAAAGGAAAAAGAAAAGGATCAAGTCAGGCAGGAATATATCCATTCTGTCGATCACTTCGAGCAAGCAGCCACCCAATTATATGAACTTCTAAGAAAAAAAGAACAACTAGAACAAGAACATGAACAAGCTCTTTCAAAAGGGTTAACAGTTTTGCATATCAAACAAATTCAGCACTACCGAAAAAATTTAGAAAAGTCTATTGATCAATCACAGAACAAAGTATCCACCGCAAGACAAGCGATGCAAATAAAAGAATTTGAGCTTCATAAAAGCGACGTAGAAGTAAAGAAATATTCAAAATTAAAAGAGCGAGATCGAACCCATTACCAATTTCTAATCAAACAAGAAGAAGCAAAAGTAATGGATGAAGCGGCACTGCGACAATTTACGAATCAGAAATTTAGGTGAAACCAATGGCAAAAGCGATGGCGGAAAACGAACAAACACAAAAGACATTTTCAAAAGGGCAATGGTTTTTATTTGTAGTGGTCATCCCCATATTATTCGCTCTAACCGTAGGTCTTGTCCTTCTGAGTTTTGCTGGTGTGAATGTATTTGAAAAAGCCCATGCAATCGGACAACAAATCCCTGGTATTTCAGGAATGCTATCAGAAGAAAAAGCCTCATCTGAAATTAAAATGGAAGATGTTGTGGCCTTACAAGGACAAATCAAGGAGCGGGAAACTCAGATTCAGCGTATGGAAGCCCAAATGCAAAATAAAGACCAATCTATTTCAGAGCTTCAATCTGAGATTGAACAACAGCAACTCCTTATTGATGAACTGAGAAATGTTCAGGAAAAAAGCAAACGTGAATTTAAGGAAGTTGTTTCAACCTTTGAGACGATGTCTGCCAAAAGTGCGGCTCCTATTTTAATAGAAATGGATGAATATGTAGCCCTACAAGTTTTATCAACCATAAACAAGGATTCATTAGCCTCCATCTTAGAAAAAATGCCTCCAGAAGACGCAGCTAGATTTGCACAAAAATTAACTGTTTTTATTCCAAATGAGTAAAAAATGCTCACTTGAAAGGAGGTGAAATAATGAACGTCGCGAGTGTACAAGCAACCGGTACTATGAATATCTCAAAAAATAGTAGCTCGGTTGAAAATCCAAAAGGGTTTGCCTCATTGATGGCCAACTTATCTTCCTCAGGTCCAAAGGAAGAAAAGGCGCAGGAAAGCCCAGAAGGTATTCAAGCACTGATTGATTTTCTTTCACAAACGGATGTTGATTCTAACATATCGTTACCTTCAACGGGTCAGCCGTTAGAAGGATTAGATTCGTTCTTGCTTACGAATGAAGAAGATCTGCCCTTTGAACTGTTATCTCTGTTACAAGTGGTAACGGGCATGAACATGAATGATTTATTAGAGTTCCTCAATAGCCAGCCAGGGAATATGGCTAACGGAAATTTATTTACATTTGAAAATTGGTCCGAAATGGCACTTTCAATTGAGAATGGTTTGAGTAAAGGAGAGACTCCCTCTCAATCAATAGTTAAAATGCTAGAGTTATTGAAAACCGTCGAGCTAGTAGGAAATAAACTTTCATTAACTTCCGATGAATTAAAAGCTTTTCAACAGTTGAAAGATGCTTTATTTAACATTCGTGAACAATTGATCTTGTTAAATGCTAAAAGAGACCAGACTTTATCTAGAGCATATGAATCCTTCCATTCCCTAGTTTTAGCGGGAAAAGGAATGGATGATAAACAACCTTCAAAATTAGGTGTGCTTGAAGGCTCTACTAAAATGTTCGAAGGTAATATATCGTTTATGTCTAATATTAAGCAGCCAATTGTTTCCAATTCAGAGGCTCAATCCCGTCCTTTAAACTTTCAGCAGTTTACAGAAATGCTTTCAAAGATGATGCAAAAGAGTCAATTTACTGATGCGAATGGAGTACAAAAGCTATTCGTTAAGTTACATCCAGAACATCTTGGTACTTTAAGAATTGAGATTATGAAACAAGATGGTGTTTTAACTGCCCGTCTATTAACGTCCACACCTGCTGCAAAAGAAATGATTGAGGCGCAGTTACAAGGTCTTAGAAACGCTTTGGCTACTCAGCAAGTAGAAAAAATTGAAGTAGCGAACATGTTATCTAATCAGCAAGAGCGATCTTTCTTAAACAAAGAACAGCAGGAGCAACAATCTTCCTATCAACAGCAACCTAATCAAGATAAGGAAGCTAATGAAGAAGAAAAAGTGAATTTTGAAGATATATTATTCGAACTGATTGTGTAGGTGATCGTATGTCAAATACCATTCAATCCTCCTACATGCTTTCCAATGTAAAACAGGAAAGAGAGGTAAAGGACGGAGGATACTTAGGGAAAGACGAATTTTTAAAAATACTAATGGCACAACTTCAAAACCAAGATCCGTTAAACCCAATGCAAGATAAAGAATTTATTGCACAAATGGCCAGTTTTTCGAGCTTGGAGCAAATGATGAACATGTCTAATTCCTTTCAAAAATTAGCATTAAGTCAACAGGAAGCCAATCTTATAAACTATCAACAATTACTGGGAAAACAAGTCTCCTGGCAACAGACTGTTGGTGAAGGAGAAAGCCTAGAAATCTTAGAAGGAACAGGCCATATCAATGGAATTGAATTTGTCGAAGGCCAAATCCTATTTAGCTTAGATAATGGCTCAACAATTTCACCAGGAGAATTGACTGAAATTAACCAATTTAAGGGTTCTCAAACAATTGTGGATGCTAGTCATATGATTGGTCTATCCGTAACTTGGATGAATCAAGCTGGAGAGGAAGTAACCTCCACCGTTCAAGCTGTGTCGTATAAAAACGGGGATGTGAAATTCATCCTTGATGATGAACAAGCCATTAGTCAGGGACAAATTATAAAAGTTCAAAAAGGGATTGAGGAATAAATGAAACCTATTCATATTTCCAATTACCCTAAGTTGCCGATTGTCCCGCCCAATAAACAACAGGTACAAAGAAATGTACCTTCAAATGGGAGTCCATTTGCTGAGCAACTGAAGAATGCCATCAATCAAAATACCGGATTAACAGCAAGCAAACATGCAATGGAACGAATGAAAGAACGAGGTATACAGCTAGATGAGAGTAGCTGGACGAGGCTACATAACAAAATACAAGAAGCGAAAAAGCTGGGGATAAAGGAATCGCTTGTATTGATGAAGGATTCAGCATTTATTGTTAGTGCCAATAACGAGACCATCATTACAGCGATGTCACGAAAAGAAGCCAATGAGCAAATTTTTACAAACATAACAGGAACAATCGTTTTAGAATAGCCTGGACCATTTTTGGAGGGCTTTGACTGCCGACCGACAGACGCAGTCACCAAATTGAGAGGAGAATGAAGTATGCTACGTTCAATGTACTCTGGTATTAGTGGTTTACGTAACTTTCAAACGAAATTAGACGTAATTGGAAATAATATCGCCAATGTAAACACATACGGGTTTAAAAAAGGAAGAGTAACCTTTAAAGATGCGATGAACCAAACGATGGCAGGTGCGACTGCTGCACAAGGAAATATGGGGGGTAAAAACCCAATGCAAGTTGGTTTAGGAGCGTCTATTGGATCAATCGATACGATTACAACACAGGGAAGTCTTCAAACGACGGGTCGTTCACTAGATTTAGCGATCAATGGGGATGGATATTTTGTAGTATCACAAGGTGAATCAAATTTCTATACGCGTGCAGGTAACTTCTATTTGGATGATGAAGGGACTTTAGTTACGCAGGATGGGTATAAGGTGCAGTCTTATAACAATGGAATCCTAGAGGATATCGTAGTAAACGTAAATGCTGCTGTTCCTGCTAGAGAGACCACTGAGATTACTCTTGCGGGAAACCTTCCTGATGATGCTGTTGGTAACAAAAGCATTACACAACAAATTAAAGTGGTTGATGAAAATGGTGAAGCCCACACTCTTGATGTTGAAATCTATAAAAGTATTACTGACGCAGATGAATGGGAGGTAGAATTCATAAATAATAATGATGGTGGAAATGGCGTTATAGTGGAAATTGATTTTACAGATAACAGTCTTACTTTATCTACAGGTGATATGAGTGGCATTGGAATTGATGTTTCGGGTCCAATAACATTAGATTTGGAAGGTTTGACAAATGAATCGGGCTCCATCACTGCCATGGCAACAGCCGACGGTAATTCAGCAGGAGCACTAGAAAGCTTCAACATCGGCGGTCTAGGTGAAATCAATGGAGTATACTCAAATGGACTTGTTCTCCAACTTGGGCAACTAGCTCTCTCAAAATTCAGCAACCCATCTGGTCTTGAAAAAGCCGGAAACAACCTACTACGCGAAACTGTAAACTCTGGCCGTCCAAGTAACGGAGTACCAGGTGAAGGTTTTGGAACGATTGCATCAAGTTCACTAGAAATGTCTAATGTAGACCTTTCTGAAGAATTCACAGAAATGATTGTGGCACAACGTGGGTTCCAAGCAAACACGAGAATTATTACAACTTCAGATGAAATCCTCCAAGAACTCGTAAATCTAAAACGTTAGTAAAGGAGGGAGGAGGTCGATCGGCTAGCATCGACCTCCCCAAATCATGATTACACTAACTAAATTAAATGGAAAAGCTTTTACTCTTAATGCTGTTTATATTGAAACGATTGAGGCATTTCCAGACTGTACGATTACTTTATCAAATGGAAAGAAGTATGTAGTGAAAGAAACGGTTGAAGAAGTGACTTCACAGGTTGAGGCATTTTACAAAAGAGTGGGTTTATTTGCTGTAATGGGACAAGGAGGGGAACTTCATGAATAATAAACTGTTAACTACTATGTTTGCTATCTTGGCAGCTATAACTCTAGTGGGAGCCGGGGCTTTATTTGTCCTCTTGAATGTGAATAAGGAAGGACAGGCTACTACTATTGATGATGTGCTTGAAGCTTCAGTGGATGTCCCCGAGATGACAACAAATTTATTAAGTGGTGAATTTATCCGTATTTCATTTAAAGTACAAACAGATAGTAAAGAAGCTAAGGAAGAACTGGAGAAAAGGTCCTTCCAGGTAAACAACTTAATTATAAAAAAACTGTCAAATATGACAGCAGAAGACTTTCAGGGTAGTAAAGGGAAAGTTGATTTGGAAGAATCACTTAAAACAGAAATAAATGACCTTTTAACAGATGGTGAAATTGAGCAGGTATATATAACCTCCTATATTCTCCAGCAGTAGAGGCAAAGGTTGTATGGGGGTGATGTAATGTCAAGTGAGATCCTATCCCAAAATGAAATAGACGCCCTCCTCTCAGCATTATCTACAGGCGAAATGAATGCAGATGAGCTGAAAAAGGAGCAAGCTGAGAAAAAGGTGAAGGTGTATGATTTTAAGCGAGCCTTACGTTTTTCGAAGGACCAAATTAGAAGTTTAACGAGAATTCATGAGAACTTTGCTCGACTCTTAACAACCTTCTTTTCAGCACAACTAAGAACATACGTACAAATTTCAGTAGCTTCTGCGGATCAAATTCCTTATGAAGAGTTTATTCGATCCATTCCGAAAATGACCATCTTGAATGTGTTTGAAGTTCCCCCATTAGACGGGCGTGTCATAATGGAGGTCAACCCAAATATTGCTTACGCTATGGTTGATCGTGTTCTGGGTGGGAAGGGAACGAGTTTAAATAAAGTAGAAAATCTAACAGAAATTGAATCAAAGATTATGAACACCATGTTTGAGCGGGCTATCGAGAATTTACGTGAAGCCTGGTCAACAATTGCAGAGATCGACCCCATATTAACTGAATTCGAGGTAAACCCTCAATTTTTACAGATGGTCTCACCGAATGAAACAGTAGTTGTCATTTCTTTAAATACGGTAATTGGTGAATCAAGTGGGATGATCAATATCTGCATTCCACACGTAGTATTAGAACCGATTATTCCAAAATTATCGGTTCATTATTGGATGCAAACAGCGAAGAAGGAAATCCAGCCAGAAGACATGGAAACCCTTCAACGTAATATCAAAAAGACAGAAGTGCCCGTTTCAGCTATGCTTGGTACCACGGAAATATCTATTGAGGAATTTCTCAATCTTGAAGTTGGAGATGTCATTGGATTGAATCAGAAGATTGACCAACCATTGACGGTCCAAGTAGAAGAGATTCCGAAATTTATTGGACAACCTGGAAAGCTTCGAGGAAAAGTGGCCATTCAAATTTTAGACACCTATAAAGGGGGAGGGGAAGAAGATGAGTAATGATATGCTCTCTCAAGATGAAATCGATGCTCTATTAAGGGGTGCTAGTGTAGATGACCCTGATGAGGAAACAACAGCCGAAGACAAAAGTGCTAGTGAGTATTTTAACCCTATGGAATTAGACGCCTTGGGAGAAATCGGGAATATATCGTTCGGTAGTTCTGCAACGGCTTTGTCCACTCTCCTGAATCAAAAGGTAGAAATTACAACACCATCTATAGGTATTATCGAAAAAAGAAGATTACCAGAGGAGTTTCCACACCCATATGTTGCTATAAAAGTTCAATATACTGATGGGTTTTCGGGGTCTAATTTACTGGTGATTAAACAAAGCGATGCAGCCATTATTGCTGACCTTATGCTTGGTGGAACAGGAAATCCTGAAAGTAAGGATATGGGTGAGATTCAAGTTAGTGCTGTGCAGGAAGCCATGAATCAAATGATGGGTTCAGCTGCCACTTCTATGTCAACCGTGTTTAGTAAAAGAATTGATATTTCACCGCCGGTTGTTGATTTATTAGACGTACCACAAGGTGAGGGGACAGAACGTCTTCCTGATGAGGATCATCTTTTAAAAATTTCGTTTCGATTAACAGTAGGAACATTGATTGATTCAAATATTATGCAGCTTTTACCACTACATTTTGCTAAATCAATGGTAGAGGACCTGCTAAATCCTTCTACAGGGGTAGAGGAAGTTGCGGCCACACAAACTGTAGCAGAGCAAGTAGAAGTAGCGAATAAACAACCGGTTGAACCTTCTGAACCAAGTTTATATTCTCAACCAGCAGAATCTCCTAGGGCAGAGACGGCGAGGTCCCAACAAACGGAAAGGCCAAAACCGGCAAAGCCAGAGATGAATGTTCAACCAGCTATGTTCTCCAGTTTTGAAGAATATAAGCCAACTGAGCCTGAGTCAAAGAACTTAGACATGCTTCTTGATATCCCGTTACAAATAACGGTGGAGTTAGGAAGGACTAAGAAGTCTGTAAAAGACATTCTTGAGCTAGCATCCGGGTCTATTATTGAATTGGATAAGCTAGCTGGTGAGCCAGTTGATATTTTAATCAATAGTAGGCTTATAGCTAAGGGTGAGGTAGTGGTAATTGATGAGAATTTTGGAGTCCGTGTGACTGATATCCTTAGTCCAAGAGATAGAATAAATAAATTAAGATAATAGCTTAGGAGGATAATAGAAATGGCACAAACAATTTTAGTCGTTGATGACGCAGCATTTATGAGAATGATGATTAAAGACATTTTAACAAAAAATGGTTTTGAGGTTGTGGCTGAGGCACAAGATGGAGCCCAAGCTGTTGAAAAATATAAGGAACACCAACCAGACCTTGTAACAATGGATATTACAATGCCTGAAATGGATGGAATAACAGCGTTAAAAGAAATCAAACAATTAAATCCAGACGCAAAGGTTATTATGTGTTCAGCAATGGGGCAACAAGCCATGGTTATCGATGCCATTCAAGCTGGTGCAAAAGATTTTATTGTAAAGCCGTTTCAAGCGGACCGTGTAATTGAAGCCATTAAGAAGACTCTTGGTTAATTTATGTACTGAAAGGAAGGGGCACTCATGAAGGGAACAAAAGGATTTATTCTGTTTTTGATTTTCATACTAGTTCAAAGCGTCCTTCCTTTCCTATCTACTTCTTCAGTTTACGCAGAATCTGTTTATGCTAATTTCTGTTTAGAAAACCCACATGCTGATGAATGTGAGTCGGGATCTCAATCCACTGATACGGAAGAAGGTGTTCCTTCGAATGTAGGGATAACCATTTTTGATGTTATTAAAATGATATTTTCTACCGTATTAGTTATTGGATTATTACTCTTTGTATTGAAATGGGTACAAAAGAAAGGAAGAACGTTTTCCAACCAAGGGATGATTGAAAGCTTAGGTGGAACATCGCTAGGCAATCAAAAAAGTATTCAGTTAGTAAAAGTGGGAAAACGCATCTTCGTTGTAGGTGTAGGAGAAACGATTTCCTTGATAAAAGAAATAGAGGACGAAGATGAAGTACAGGGATTGATGAGCCAACAACCATCCGGGGGAACAGAACTTCCTATCAAATCCATTAGTAATTGGGTCGGGGGTAAAAAGAATCCGAATCAAGGCTCTGATTTTTTCCAAACATTAAAAGGTGAATTAGCGAAAGTAAAAACAGATAGACAAAAAGCCATTAGTGATTGGAAAGAAAAGAAAGGATCAAATCAGCATGAATGAGTTTGTAGAATTTTTTAATACAAGTGATCCTAGCAACGTCTCTACTTCTATTAAATTATTACTCTTATTAACCGTTCTATCATTAGCTCCGAGCATTCTGATCCTTATGACAAGCTTTACCCGTATTGTCATTGTTCTGGCTTTTGTACGAACAGGACTTGCCACTCAACAAATGCCACCTACGCAGGTGTTGATTGGATTAGCATTATTTTTAACATTTTTTGTAATGGCTCCTACATTTCAGGAAGTCAATGATGAGGCACTGACACCTCTGTTCAATGAAGAGATTGGTTTAGAAGAAGCCTATGAAAAAGCGACTATACCGATTAAAGAATTTATGAGTGCACACACAAGACAGAAGGATTTAGCTTTGTTTATGGATTACGGCAAGTATCCTGCACCAGAAACGATCGAAGATATCCCTTTGACAGCATTGGTACCAGCTTTTGCAATTAGTGAGTTAAAAACAGCGTTTCAAATTGGATTTATGATTTTTATTCCTTTTTTAGTAATCGATATGATTGTAGCTAGTGTACTGATGTCTATGGGGATGATGATGTTACCGCCTGTAATGATTTCATTGCCGTTTAAAATTTTATTATTTGTACTCGTGGATGGATGGTACTTAGTTGTTCAGTCCCTCCTTCAGAGCTTTTAAAGAGGGTGAAGTAAATGACACCAGAACAAGTCATCTATATTGCAGAACGGGGCGTTTGGACAGTGCTCTTAGTTTCTGGACCTCTACTTGTATTAGCACTAGTGGTCGGCTTAATTGTCAGTATATTTCAAGCAACTACACAAATCCAAGAACAAACATTAGCTTTTATCCCAAAAATTGTGGCTGTTTTACTCGGAATCGTCTTTTTTGGTCCATGGATGTTAGGGCAGATGCTTTCATACGCATCAGAGATTTGGTCCAACCTTCTAACGTTTGTAGGATAGTAGAATGTTAGAACTTTTACCGGGGATTCCAGCATTCTTACTTATTTTTATCAGAGTAACAAGCTTTTTCTTAGTTGTTCCTCTTTATTCTTATCGGACGATTCCAACCATTCATAAAGTCGGTTTTTCAGGATTTTTAACGCTCATTATGTATTTTAGTGTGGACAAGCAGTTACCGGTTATTGAGGAGCATTTCTTTTTACTGCTTATAAAGGAATTGATGTTTGGTCTTTTGTTGGGGTTGGTTGCTTATATCATTCTTGCAGCGATCCAAATTGCAGGGGGCTTCATAGATTTTCAGATGGGTTTTGCGATTGCTAACGTTATGGACCCTCAAACCGGAGCACAAAGCCCACTAATGGGCCAGTATTTTTACACGATTACTTTATTGTTTTTGTTAGCGGTCGATGGACATCACCTACTCCTCGACGCAATCTTTTACAGCTATGAGTTTGTACCGTTAGCACAAGAAACACTCCCATTAGGGAAGAGTGAATTGGCGTTATTTATCACAAAATCATTTGCCCTTATGTTTCTAATTGCTTTTCAAATGTCATTGCCTGTAGTGGCCTGTTTATTCCTGGTGGATGTCGCTCTTGGTATAACGGCACGGACGGTTCCCCAGCTAAACGTATTTGTTGTGGGACTACCTCTAAAGATAGGTGTCAGCTTTATTTTTATTATCCTGACTTTTGGAGGGTTAATGCTTGTGGTCAGCTCTTTGTTTGAGCAAATGTTCCGCACGATGAGGGGACTTATGGAGCTACTTATGATTTAGAAGGTGGAAATCTATGGCGTACTTGAAATTAGACCTGCAATATTTTGCTGGAGAAAAGACAGAAAAAGCCACACCGAAGAAAAGACAAGATTCCCGAAAAAAGGGACAAGTCGCGAAAAGTCAAGATGTAGGTTCATCCTTCATTATGTTAGCCGTCTTTTTCGCCATGCTTATGCTAGGTTCCTATTTTTTAGATCTTGCTATGGATTTATATAAGCAGTCATTTACAGATTTTATTCTAATTGAATTAACGCCATCTAATTTGGAACGAGTGGTTCTAGATGCTTTGTTTTTAATGGCTCAATTCTTGGCACCCATTATGATTGCGGCCATTGTTGCAGCAGTTGTAGCCAATTATATGCAAGTAGGTTTCTTATTCTCTACCGAAACCATTAAGTTTAAATTAGAAAAATTAGACCCCATTAAAGGGGCAAAACGAATATTTTCCGTAAGAGCCATTGTTGAATTACTGAAGTCAGTTTTGAAAATTTCTTTTATTGGTGTTGTTACATTCGCTGTATTGTGGCTTCATATTGACGATATTATGATGCTGGCACAATATTCTGTGGGCGATTCATTAGTTGTTGTTGGGAATTTAACGGTTCAGATGGGATTGTTTGCATCTGTTACACTAGTGGCCTTATCCGTCTTAGATTATCTTTATCAAAAGTATGATTTTGAAAAAAATATCCGAATGTCTAAACAAGATATAAAGGATGAATACAAAAATACAGAGGGGGACCCCCTCATTAAGTCAAAGATTAAGCAAAGGCAAAGAGAAATGGCTATGCGGAGAATGATGCAAGAAGTACCATCCGCAGATGTGGTTATAACAAACCCAACCCATTATGCCATTGCATTGAAGTACGATGAAAAAAAGCTAGATGCTCCATTTGTGGTCGCAAAAGGAGTGGACTTCATCGCTCAAAAGATTAAATATATCGCCAAAGAAAATGATGTAATGATGGTTGAAAATAGACCATTAGCAAGAGCCATGTATGATCAAGTTGAGATTGGTCAAGCAATCCCTGAGGAATTCTTCCAGGCTGTGGCCGAAATATTGGCGATTGTGTATCAAACAAAAAATAGTACACCAGCATCGAGTAAAATTTGATGAACCTTCTGTAGAGATACGTTTTATGTGAGGAGATTTTGTAATGCGAGCTAAAGATTTAATAGTCCTTATAAGTGTCATTCTCATAGTTGCTATGCTAATCATCCCATTACCAGGATGGTTATTAAGCTTTTTAATCATAACGAATATTACGCTTGCATTGCTTGTTCTTTTAACAGCTATGAACAATAAAGAACCATTAGAGTTTTCTATCTTCCCATCACTGTTATTACTTCTTACTTTATATAGACTAGGCTTAAACGTATCGACTACTCGTAGTATTTTGGCCAATGGAGATGCTGGTCAAGTCGTCGACACTTTCGGATCCTTCGTTGTTGGCGGCAACGTGTTGGTAGGGTTAGTTGTATTCTTAATCCTTATTGTGATTCAGTTTGTAGTCATCACCAAAGGTTCTGAACGTGTGTCCGAGGTTGCGGCAAGATTTACCTTGGATGCCATGCCCGGAAAGCAAATGAGTATTGATGCCGATTTAAATGCAGGGATCATTTCCGAAAAAGATGCGAGAGAGCGAAGAGAAAAAATATCAAATGAAGCAGACTTTTATGGAGCCATGGATGGTGCGAGTAAGTTCGTAAAAGGGGACGCCATTGCTGGGATTGTCATCGTCTTAATCAACTTGATTTTTGGAATGATTATTGGAGTTGCCCAAATGGGGCTTCCGTTTGCAGAGGCCGCATCCAAGTTTTCCCTCCTTACTGTAGGGGATGGGATTGTCAGTCAAATACCGGCACTCTTAATTTCAACTGCAACAGGTATTGTGGTAACGAGAGCTACGTCTGACGGAAATTTAGGAAGTGACATTACAGCCCAGTTAATTAGACATCCGGCGATGCTCTATGTGGCAGGTGCTACGATCATCCTTCTTGGGCTATTCACTCCTATTTCAGATGTGTTCACGATTCCAATCGGTGCCCTATTGCTAATCGGTGGTTATTTTACTGGAAGAGCACCAAAGATTGATAAAGAAGACTTAATTGAACTGGAAGAGGAAGCAGAGACAGATGAGATGAAGCGACCTGAGAACGTCGTGAGTCTTCTAAGTGTTGACCCGATCGAATTTGAATTTGGATATGGGTTAATACCGCTGGCGGATGCACAGCAAGGCGGAGATTTACTCGATCGGATTGTCATGATTCGAAGGCAGTTAGCGATTGAATTAGGTTTAGTCATTCCGGTAGTTAGAATACGAGACAATATTCAACTACAACCAAATGAATACATTCTAAAAATTAAAGGAAATGAAATGGCAAGGGGCGAGGTTTTGGTTGACCATTACTTAGCCATGAGCCCTTCAGATGAAGAAGATTTCATCGATGGAATTGATACCGTGGAGCCATCGTTTGGTCTACCGGCAAAATGGATTAGTGAAGAGGTAAAGGATCAAGCAGAGCTTATGGGCTACACCGTGGTAGATCCACCTTCAGTGGTTTCCACTCATATTACGGAAACCTTAAAGGCACATGCCAACGAGCTATTAGGTAGACAAGAAACGAAGCAGCTCGTGGATCATCTACAAGAAAGCTATCCAATCCTAGTGGAAGAAGTAACACCAAACCCATTGGCCATCGGTGAAATACAGAAGGTCTTAGCTAAGCTTCTAAAAGAAGGGATTTCCATTCGAAATCTTCCTATAATATTTGAAACCTTAGCAGACTATGGAAAGCTTTCATCCGATACAGACCTTCTTACCGAATACGTAAGGCAGGCACTTGCTCGTCAAATTACGGGCCAGTTTGTTTCTGGAGAAGTGTTAAAAGTCATTACATTATCTGGTCAAGTTGAAAAAATATTTGCGGATTCAATCCAACAGACTGAGCATGGTAATTATTTAACGATGGACCCGTCTACATCTCAACAAATATTAGAAAAAATGGCAAAAGAAATTGAGAAGTTATCGTTAACGGAACAAACACCAATGGTCCTTTGTTCACCAGCAGTTCGGATGTACGTCCGTCAATTGACAGAACGGTATTTCCCGGCAGTTCCCATTCTGTCTTACAATGAGCTAGAAACGAATATCGAGATTCAGAGTGTAGGGGTGGTGAAGTTAGATGAAATTTAAAAAGTATGTGGCTCCTAATATGCCTGAAGCTATGAAAAAAGTAAGGGCAGAGCTTGGACAAAATGCTGTTATCATTAACTCCAAAACGATTTACAATGGCGGCATCTTTGGGCTATTTAAAAGAAAAAACATTGAAGTCATAGCGGCGGTTGATCCGGAGGCAGCTTCAGGATCAAAAACAACCGGTGCTCAAAAGAGAAAATTGAGCGTTACACCGGAAAGCACCATCATTAAGGAAGAGAAGCCTAGCTACGAGAAGAATGGGCAAGATATGACATTGCTTTTAAAAGAAATTCAAAAGTTACAAGCCGACTTACAGCGCAATACGGCAAAGACAGATACAACAATGGTTCCTAATGACTTAAAGCCAATTATGAATCGTCTGGAATCGCAAGGAGTGGCTTCACACCTCTTATTCAAATGGGGAGAAGCCCTTACAACAGCTTATTTCGATGCAAACAAACCAGAAGAAAAAGAAAAAATTATAGAGCTATTTGATCAAGTGGTTTTGTCTGAAAAACAAGATCGACTAGAAAGCACAGACCTTTTAGAAAAAAAATTTGTTGCACTAGTAGGACCAACTGGTGTTGGCAAAACTACAACTCTTGCAAAGTTAGCAGCCCAAACGATTCTTAAAAAGAAGAAAAAGGTGGCATTCATTACAACGGATACGTACCGGATTGCAGCGATTGAGCAGTTGAAAACGTATGCCAGTATCGTTGGAGCCCCAGTGGAAGTATGCTATAACATTGAAGACTTTAAGAGAGCGAAAGAAAGATTTCATCAATATGATACAATTTTTATAGATACGGCAGGAAGGAATTTCCGTAATCCTCAGTATGTGGAAGATTTAAAAGATGTTATAGATTTTAAGGAAGATGTGCAAACCTTTTTAACCTTGTCTTTAACAGCGAAAGAATCTGATATGAGGCAAATCATTGATCAGTTTTCTCTGCTTCATATTGACCGGTTTATTTTTACTAAAATGGATGAGACAAGCTCGTATGGAACCATTCTAAATTTAGTGTGGGACACTGATATTGGTGTAGGCTACCTTACAAATGGTCAAAATGTTCCGGATGACCTAACAGAGGCAAGTAAAAATAGCATTCTATCATACTTAGTTGGAGATGGGGATCAAAATGGACCAAGCAGCAATTCTTAGAGAACGCTTTAAATCTCAACAGCCTAGTGATACCAACAGTCAAAAGAATATGGAAGCTAAGACAATTGCTGTAGTAAGTGGAAAAGGTGGAGTTGGAAAGTCCAATTTTTCTCTTAATTTTTCTATTACTCTATCCCAAAAAGGGAATCGGGTACTGCTGGTTGATATGGACTTAGGAATGGGGAATATTGATATTTTAATGGGAGATTCTCCAAGCCTATCTTTATATGATTTTCTTAATGACGAAGCAGAATTAAAGGACTTAATTTTTAAAGGGCCAGAAAATTTGTCGTATATGGCAGCGGGTACAGCCTTTCAGTCCTTTAAAAGACTGGATGGGTTTAAACTACGACAATTTGTTACGGCTCTAGAAACACTTTCGACTCAATATGATTACATGATATTTGATATGGGAGCAGGTGCAACAGAAGAAAGTATTTCCTTACTATTTTCTGTTGATGATTGTATCGTGATTACGACTCCAGAACCAACTGCCATTACGGATGCCTATTCGATGACGAAGCATTTAATTGTTCAAAAAGCACCGGTGAATCTGCATCTGATTTGCAATCGCACCAAAAGTAGTAAGGATGGAGTGAATACACTATCAAGACTACAATCAGCTATAACGAAATTTTTACAGTCTGAAGTCCGGTTGTTAGGAAGTATTCCGGATGATGATAATGTTCAAAGGGCTGTTATCTATCAAACACCTTTCGTCCTCTATCGTCCGACTTCTACCAGTTCAATCGCACTAAAAGAAATTACAGAAACTTATGTAAATGGTAGTCCGAAATCCGCTAGCTTCAATGAATCTACTAAACAACCAGGATTTTTAAAGAAGTTACGCCATTACTTTTTGGATAGGAAAGGTAGTGTTTAATAAATGGTAAAGGTACTGATCGTGGACGACTCTGCTTTCATGCGAAAGGTCATCTCAGATTTTTTAACTAGCCACCGCAGCATTGAGGTTGTTGGCACAGCTAGAAATGGGGAAGATGCCATAAAAAAGATCCCAGTCCTGCAGCCTGACGTCATTACACTTGACGTGGAGATGCCGGTAATGGATGGGTTAGAGGCTCTTGAATGGATTATGAATGAATCCCCACTTCCCACTGTTATGCTTTCAAGTAGTACTACAGAGGGAGCTAAAAGTACCTTTCATGCATTGCAGCTTGGAGCAGTAGATTTTGTTGCAAAACCGTCTGGACCAATTTCATTGGATTTACATAAAATTCAGGATGAATTGGTAGAGAAAGTATTACATGCTAGTCAAGTGAATATGAAAAAAATGACTCCCGTTCAAAAAAGAAAAACAACGCAAGCCGAACTAGTTGAAGAATCACAACACATTAAGACTAGCCAAGCACAAGAATGGAGTCCTTCACATAACAAAGTCATCATGATAGGTACCTCAACAGGTGGTCCAAAGGCACTTCAATCTGTACTATCTTGTATCCCAAGTGATATACAATCACCTATCATTGTCGTTCAGCACATGCCTCCGAAGTTTACTGAATCACTGGCCGTTAGACTCAACTCATTATGTGAGCTAGAGGTGAAAGAGGCTAAAAACGGTGACAAATTGGAAAATGGTGTTGTATACATCGCACCAGGTGGTTACCACCTAGAAATTAAGCGAAAAGGTCTTTCACTAATTCTCGAGACAAATGAAGAAGACCCTGTAAATGGGGTAAGGCCTGCTGTAGACCGACTATTCCAATCTGCTTCAGAACTGACCGACTACTATAAAATTGCTGTGGTCATGACAGGAATGGGATCAGATGGAACAAAAGGGTTAAAAAAGCTAAAAGAATCCGGACAAACAAAAGTCATAGCAGAATCCGAAAACACTTGTATCGTATATGGAATGCCTAAATCAGCCATATCAGCAGGAGTAGTAGACATCGTAGCCAATGTGGAAGACATTCCTTCAACTATTCTTTCTTTACTATAAAAGGGGTGGAACAGATGGAAATGAACCAATATTTAGAAATGTTTATTGAAGAAAGTAAAGAACACCTACAATCCTGTAACGATCATTTACTAGAGTTAGAAAAACAACCTGACAACCTACAAATCGTAAATGAAATCTTCCGTTTAGCCCATACGCTCAAAGGAATGTCAGCTACTATGGGGTATGAAGACATAGCCAGCCTAACACACCAAATGGAAAATGTACTGGACGCAATTCGAAACGAGCAAATATCCGTTACATCCGATATTTTAGACGTTGTTTTTACCTCAGTAGATCACCTAGAAGAAATGGTTCTTTCCATTTCAGAAGGCGGAGATGGAAAAAAAGATGTAACAGCGGTTGTTCAAGCATTAAAACAAATTGAATCTGGTGAGGTTGTAACATCGACAGAACCAGCACCAAGCACAGCTAAAGGAACAAGTGCGACACAGCAAACATACGACGATTTTGAAAAAACGATAATAGCTCAATCCATTGAACAAGGCTTTTCTTGCTTTGAATTAACGGTATCTCTAAGAGCTGATTGTATGTTGAAAGCAGCGCGTGTATTTATGGTTTTCGATGTGTTGGAAAAATCCGGGGAAGTCATCAAAAGCAACCCGACTACAGATTTATTAGAACAAGAAGAATTTGAACAAGATTTTACAGTAACGCTTTTAACAAAAGAAAAGCAAGAAGATCTTGTAGCCAAAGTAATGACGGTATCGGAAGTAGAAAAAGTACAGCCTATTGCTATTCAACTCAAGGATTTACACGCTGCAGAAAATGAAGTGGCGGTTGCTGTGGAAGAGGCTGTCCAAGAAAAAGCCCAAACATCGGCAGGTAAAACAGAGTCAAAAGAAAAGAAATCAACGAAGTCAATTCGTGTTAATATCGATCGATTAGACACACTTATGAATTTGTTTGAGGAACTAGTCATCGATAAGGGCAGGTTAGAACAAATTTCTAAGGAATTAAAGAATCCTTCGCTGAGAGAAACTGTTGAGCATATGTCACGAATCTCAGGAGACCTGCAAGAAATCATACTCAAGATGAGAATGATTCCAATTGATACGGTCTTTAATCGTTTCCCGAGAATGGTTAGACAGTTAGCAAAAGATTTACATAAAGAAGTTGATTTCACAATTGAAGGTGCTGAGACAGAGCTGGATCGGACAGTTATAGATGAAATTGGGGACCCACTTGTTCACTTAATCCGAAATGGACTTGACCATGGTCTAGAAACGCCAGAAAAACGTGTAGCCAGCGGGAAAAATCCAACAGGAACCCTTCATTTAAAGGCTTATCATAGTGGTAACCACGTCTTTATCGAAATCCAAGATGATGGTGCAGGGATCAACCGAGATAAAGTACTTGAAAAAGCCATTTCTAAAGGGATTGTCACCGCTGAGGAAGGAAAGGCACTTTCTGACACTCAAGTGTATGAATTGATTTTCTCTAGTGGATTCTCTACGGCTGACCAGATTTCGGATATTTCAGGTCGTGGTGTAGGATTGGATGTAGTAAAAAGTACAATTGAATCGCTTGGTGGAATCATTACCATTCAATCAAACCCTGGACGAGGTTCATTGTTCTCCATTCAGTTACCTATGACCTTATCGATCATGACGGTCCTATTAGTTGAACTAGAAAAAGAGAAATATGCAATTCCACTTTCTTCTATTATCGAAACATTAATCATTCATGAAAATGAAGTGAAAATAGCGCATGACCAAAAGGTACTAGATTATAGAGGAAAGGTACTTCCGATTGTTTCATTAAAAGACAGATTTGAAGTATCAGCTCAGAATGAAGAAACATCTGAATACTATCCTGTCGTTGTCGTAAAAAAAGGAGACAAGCTAGTTGGCTTAGTAGTTGATTCATTCATAGGACAACAAGAAGTGGTACTTAAACCATTAAGCCGTGCACTAGGTGAGATTAACGCAATCAGTGGTGCAACCATTTTAGGTGATGGACAAGTCGCTCTAATTATTGATACAAATGCGTTCTTTTTATAAGGCTTAATACTGAAATCAACGGCCATTGTTCATAGAAACAGCAATTATTTTAATCTATAAACTATTAGAAAACCAAAGTGAGGTGCTCGTATGGCAAACGAAACGGTATCGGCCCCTGAACAAAAACTAATTGTCTTTCAATTAAAAGATAAGGAATATGTCATTCCAGTTGAAGAAGTAAAATCAATCGAAAGACCCCTACCTATCACAAGAGTTCCTGGAACACCGCCTTATATAAAAGGTGTAATGAATTTAAGAGGACTCGTCATACCAGTCATTGACCTTAAAGTCAGATTGGGAATGGAAGAAGAAGCAATCAATGAGAAAACAAGAATCGTCATTGTCCTCGTTGAAGGGCATGAAGTTGGATTTATTGTAGATGGTGCGAACGATGTAATTGATGTTGCTAAAGATGCAATTGAACCTCCACAACATACATCCAATGAAAAAGTAGATGAGTTTATCGAAGGTGTCTTCCAATACCAAAAACGGATCATGATTCTACTTAAATTAGGAAAAGTACTAGAAAAAGAGATGGCACATTTCTAGAGGAGAATACCGATGAATTTTGATTCGATTACACATTTTCATTTAGATGTCTTAAAAGAAGTGGGGAATATCGGAGCGGGTCATGCCGCAACGGCCCTATCGTCTCTATTAGGAGAAAAAGTAGACATGGAGGTTCCAGCTGTCCGATTTGCATCATTTGACGAGATGATGGAACTGTCAGGGGGAAGTGAGGCAGTTGTAACAGCAGCCTACTTAAGAATACATGGTGAAGTAAATGGTCATATGTTCTTTGTTTTACCCATTCATCATGCTGAAAGATTCGTAGAAAAGCTGTTAGGTGAGCCTGTGTCATTTCAACATCCACCTTTTCCAGCGCTTACGACCTCTGCTATTGAAGAGATTGGGAACATATTATCAGGGTCATACCTTACTGCATTGTCTGATTTTTCAGGAATGAATCTTATGCCATCCGTTCCGTCAATTAGTATCGATATGTTCGGTGCCATTATTACACACGGACTTTTTGAAATATCTGCCTACAGTGATTCAGTCATTGTGATTGAAACGTTTTTAAAATCAGAGCAATGGGATGATGAAAAGCTAAACGGTTACTTTTTCTTGTTACCCGATCCAGAATCTATTCCAGTCCTGTTTCGTTCACTCGGAGTAGATGACAATGGCTAAAGTGGAGGAACTTTTGAAGGTCGGGATTGCCGACATGAAATTGGGATGTGCTTCCCAAGTTTTACGTACCACAGGTCTAGGGTCATGTGTTGGAATTGTTCTTTATGATGAGATGAAAAAGATAGCGGGAATGGCTCATGTTATGCTTCCAGATTCCTCTTTGGCTAAAGCTGGAACGATACATAATGCCAAATACGCTGACACAGCCGTTCCTACGCTCCTTGAACTCATTATTCAAGAAGGGGCGAGACGTTTCTCTATTAAAGCAAAACTAGCGGGTGGTGCCCAAATGTTTAATTATTCGGGAACCAACGACATGATGAGAATTGGTGCAAGAAATGTTGAAGCCGTTAAGCAACAATTGAAGCAGTTAAATCTCCCAATTATAGGAGAGGATACAGGTGGCTCCAATGGTAGAACGATAGACTTTTTTATAGAAACAGGAAAATTATTAGTTAAAACAGTCAACAAAGGAGTTCAAGAAATATAGTGAGTGGTCATTGGTTTTGGAATTTTACATTTGCACTGTTTGGGTTCCTTCTATATTTCTTTCTATCTTTTGATAAAAAAGAACCAGCGGTACTTCTTATACAGTCATTTTTAGTCTTTATTCTATTTTATCTAATTATTTACATCGTACGGTTCTTATGGACTATGTCGGTTGAAGATCCAACAAAAGATAATCCCCAAGAAGAAATGCCGACAAAAGAAACAGAGCAACACCTGGAAATGTTAGAACTAACCAAGCAGCTAGAAAAAGAAGACGTCGAAAAAGTAGTAGCCTATATTCGGGAGCAATTTCAAAAGGAAACGAAATAAATAAAAACTTGTAGATCAGAGGACAAGGAGGTTTATTATGGCAAACGCACTTACGGATGATGAAAAGTTACTTTGGAATAAATGGTCGCAAGCCCGTGATCAAGACGCGGGTAACACTTTAATTCATAAATACATGCCACTTGTCCATTTCCATGTTCAGCGAATCTCAGCTGGTTTACCTAAAAACGTTGGAAGGGACGATCTAATAAGTTTAGGAATGATCGGGTTATACGACGCCCTGGAACGATTTGATCCATCTAGGGATTTAAAATTTGACACGTATGCATCCTTTAGAATCCGTGGGGCCATTATCGATGGCCTCCGGAAAGAAGACTGGCTTCCAAGAAGTACACGAGATCGAGCCAAAAAAGTGGAAGCAGCATCTGAAAGACTTATGCAAAAATATTATAGGCAAGCAACTGCAGCAGAAATTGCAGTAGAACTAGAAACGTCTGAAGAAGATGTTTACAAGACGATGACAGAATATTTCTATGCATCCGTTCTCTCAATAGACGACACATCTTACGACAGTGAACAAAAGGATCATCCTTTTTATATAAAAGACGAACATACACCAACACCAGAAGAACATCTAACATACGATGAAAAAGTGGTAGAATTAACTGAGGGAATCAAGAGCTTAACAGAAAAAGAGCAAATGGTAATCTCGTTATTTTATAAAGAAGAATTAACTTTGACTGAAATCGGACAAGTTATGAAACTTTCAACATCCAGAATCTCACAAATACATGCAAAGGCATTATTCAAGTTAAAAGAATATTTAATGGTATGGATGTGAGTTAAAGTGGATATGAAATCAATTGATATGCAATTGTCTCTTCCTCGAACTCAAGAAGTAGGAAAGCTACAAGGAGACCTGCAACAAAGAAACCAAATGAACGTATTAGCTGGGACCGAGGCCATTCAAAAAGAAGAAACCCAGAAACAAAAGTCAGTCGTAAAACAGGAACAAAAGGGGAATGTACAGAACAACCGAGAAGAAGCGTCTTCCGGGCAGCAGCATTCTTCAGAAAAACGTGAATCTAAGTCACAAAAAGAAGAGCGAAAAGCAAAGCACCCATATAAGGGGAATCTGATAGACTATAGTTCTTAGAGAAATTGGGGTGAACGGATACAAAGTTCACCCCTTTTATTAAATGAACGTTTTATAAATTTTTGACTCTTTTTTTAGAGGCTAAGGTAAGATAATGGGGGTTACTGATATCTGCTGTCCCATATGCGTCGTGATTTGCTGCAAAACGGGACAAGCGAGGCCGTGTCTGTCCCATATGCGTCGTGATTCGTTGCAAACCGGGACAAGCAAGCTCGCATCTGTCCCATTTACGTCGAGATTCGCTGCAAACCGGGAAAAGCGAGCCCGCAACTGTCCCATTTACGTCGAGATTCACTACAATACGGGACAACTAAAGCCCCATTTGTCCCATTTGAGACGCGAATCACTACTAAACGGGACACCCCGCCCACATCGAAATCAATACGAAAGTAAAATAGACTATTATCAAAAAAGAAACAATAACACTGTATAAAATAAAGGATGTCATGCCATGGCTTTTTTCTTAGCAATTAGTATTTTACTTAATATTCTTTGTATTTTTGCCATCGTAGTCTTGTTCCTCAGACAGAATCGACTTCAAGAAGTTGAAAGAAAACAAGAACAAACACTCAGGGAAATGGAAGATCTTTTTTCTTCTTTTATATATGAGATGAAAGATGAAAATGAGAAACTTCATGCCCTACTTCAACACCCTAGTAACCAAATGAATGAAAAAGACCAACCTGTGATCAAGACTCAATCAGTTGAGATTGTAAGGGGAACTGAAGAAGATCTCCCTGAAAAAGAAACAAGTCATCCAGTTGAGCCTACTGTAAAAACTGGGGTCCAGCATCATCTTGCCAAGCGTGCATATGGAGAAAAATCAAAAATGCAAGATTCAGAAGAACTTCCTCCTTGGTTGACGTTGGACGAAGAAGTACAAAAGGAAGATGTTGAAGCTACTCCTAAAACTGTACAAGAACAGATTGTAGAACTCTGGAATGAAGGAAAATCTATAGAAGCAATTGCCAAAAAAGTAGATAAAGGTAAAACAGAAGTCGAACTTACCCTAAAATTCTACGGAATCCGCTAAGTAATGCTTGATTGTCTATTTTCTTTATGCTATATTATTTGATGGTGTTATTACACACGCTTGTGGATTTAAGTAAAGGTGCTATCTGAAATCAGGTAGTTTTACTTAAAGATGAAGGAAGCGGAGGCAACAAAACCATATTAGGAGGAAAAACACATGTCAGTAATTTCTATGAAGCAACTTCTAGAAGCTGGTGTACATTTCGGACACCAAACTCGCCGTTGGAACCCAAAAATGAAGAAATATATCTTCACTGAGCGTAACGGCATTTACATCATCGACCTTCAAAAAACAGTTAAAAAGGTTGAAGATGCATATAACTATGTAAAGGAAGTAGCTGCAAACGGCGGAAACATCCTTTTCGTAGGTACTAAAAAGCAAGCACAAGAGTCTGTGAAAGAAGAAGCAGAACGTGCAGGTATGTACTATGTTAACCAACGTTGGTTAGGTGGTACATTAACTAACTTCGAAACTATCCAAAAGCGTATTTCTCGTTTGAAAACAATCGAAAGAATGGCTGAAGATGGTACTTTTGAAGTACTTCCTAAGAAAGAAGTAGTTCAACTTAAAAAAGAACAAGAACGTCTAGAAAAATTCTTAGGCGGAATTAAAGATATGAAGAGTCTACCTGACGCAATTTTCGTCATTGACCCTCGTAAAGAAAGAATCGCAGTTGCAGAAGCACACAAGTTAAATATTCCACTTATCGGTATCGTTGATACAAACTGTGATCCAGATGAGATCGATGTTGTAATTCCAGCGAACGATGATGCAATTCGTGCTGTAAAACTTCTTACATCTAAAATGGCAGATGCAATCTTAGAAGCGAAGCAAGGCGAAGAAGCAGCTCCTGTAGCTGAGTAAGTTGTGAACTAAGGTGATAAGAGGTAACACCCTTATCACCTTTTTTTCCGAATCAAAAACAAAAACAAACAAATACTTTTAACAAACCTAAAATTTAGGGTCTGTACATATGTTTCATAAGGAGGACAACGAACTATGGCAATTACTGCTCAAATGGTTAAAGAACTACGTGAAAAAACCGGTGCTGGTATGATGGATTGTAAAAAAGCACTTCAAGAAACTGATGGTGATATGGACAAAGCAATCGACTTCCTACGTGAGAAGGGGATTGCGAAAGCTGCTAAAAAAGCAGACCGTGTTGCTGCTGAAGGTACAACTTACATCCACACTTCAGGTAATGAAGCAGTTATCTTGGAAGTAAACTCTGAAACAGATTTCGTTGCGAAAAACGAAGGTTTCCAAAACTTAGTTAAAGAACTTGGTGAGTTCCTTTTAAACAACAAGCCAGCTAATGTTGAAGAAGCTCTTAACCAAGAGTTCGCTGCTGGCACAACTGTTGGACAACACATCAACGCTTCTATCGCGAAAATTGGTGAAAACTTAACTCTTCGTCGTTTTGAAATCAGAACAAAAGAAGATAGCGATGCATTTGGTGCTTACTTACACATGGGCGGACGCATTGGTGTTCTTGCTGTTGTAAAAGGTACTTCTGATGAAGATGCTGCTAAAGATGTAGCTATGCACATTGCTGCACTAAATCCTAAGTATGTTTCTCGTGATGAAGTATCTCAAGAAGAAGTTGAGCGTGAGCGTGAAGTATTAACTCAACAAGCTCTTAACGAAGGCAAGCCTGAAAACATCGTTGCTAAAATGGTGGAAGGTCGCCTAGGTAAATTCTTCGAAGATATCTGTGTTCTTGACCAAGCTTTCGTAAAAGATCCAGATCAAAAGGTACGTAAATTCTTAGAATCTAAAAAAGCAACATTAGAAAGCTTTGTTCGTTATGAAGTAGGGGAAGGTCTTGAGAAGCGTCAAGATAACTTCGCTGAAGAAGTAATGAGCCAAGTTAAGAAGTAAGACATATATTCAAGGGGGCAAGCCATAAAAAGTGTCAGACCATCCAGACTAAATCATGATGATTCATATTTAGATGGACGTCCGATTCTAATGGGTTGCCCTTGTTTTTGGATAAAATAAGAGTGTGAACCTGCTCACGCTTTTTAGTAAAGCAATTCTACATAAACGGAGGTTCTTATGAGCAATCCAAAATATAAGCGCATCGTATTAAAATTAAGTGGAGAAGCACTTGCTGGTCAACAAGGTTTTGGAATTGATCCAGCCGTTATCAAATCTGTTGCAGAACAGGTGAAAGAACTAGCGGACCTTAATGTAGAGGTTGCAGTTGTTGTAGGTGGAGGCAACATTTGGAGAGGTAAGGTAGGTAGTGAGATGGGAATGGACCGTGCCACTGCTGACTATATGGGAATGTTAGCTACTGTCATGAACTCTATGGCCCTTCAGGATAGCCTTGAACAATTAGAAGTAGAAACGAGAGTTCAAACCTCGATTGATATGAGACAGGTTGCCGAGCCTTACATAAGAAGACGTGCCATTCGTCACCTAGAAAAGAAACGTGTCGTTATTTTCGCTGCTGGTACAGGGAACCCTTATTTCTCTACTGACACAACTGCAGCATTAAGAGCAGCAGAAATCGAAGCAGATGTAATTTTAATGGCGAAGAACAACGTAGATGGTGTGTATTCATCTGATCCAAAGATTGATAAAGACGCTAAAAAATATGACGAACTATCCTATTTAGATGTGCTTAAAGAAGGGTTAGCAGTAATGGATTCCACTGCTTCTTCCTTATGTATGGATAACGATATTCCATTGATTGTCTTTTCAATCATGGAAAAAGGAAATATTAAACGTGCCGTAATGGGCGAAACTATTGGAACTATAGTAAGGGGGAAATAACCATGTCAAAACAAGTAATTGATTCGACTAAAGACCGTATGACAAAAGCTGTTCAGGCTTTATCAAAAGAACTTGCCAGCATCCGCGCAGGACGTGCGAACGCAGCGATCCTTGATCGAGTGTCTGTGGATTACTACGGGGCTCCTACACCCATTAACCAATTAGCATCTGTTTCTATCCCGGAAGCTCGTTTACTTGTGATTCAGCCTTACGATAAGACAATCTTAGGTGATATTGAAAAAGCGATCCTCAAATCAGACATCGGACTAACACCTTCGAATGATGGTAGCATTATCAGATTATCGATCCCACCATTAACAGAAGAACGCAGAAAAGAGCTTGTGAAGCAAGTAAAGAAAGAAGCGGAAGAAGCGAAAGTAGCCATCCGTAACATTCGTCGTGATGCAAACGATGAGTTGAAAAAGCTTGAGAAGAATGGTGAATTAACAGAAGATGATCTTCGCGGATATAGTGATGATGTTCAAAAGTTAACTGACCAACAAATTGCCAAGGTTGACGAAGTAGCTAAAGATAAAGAAACACAAATTATGGAAGTATAGAAGGGAGGGTATCCTCTCTTTTTTTATTTTTTTTTGGATTTTAGGGGATTTTCGTGAAAATTTTATAAAAATAACAAATGTATTGGGATTTGAGCCTGTCTCATCTCCAGTTTTTTTAGCCGGCAGTTAATATTCACTATAAAATGGGTGGGGTTTGTGTTTGCGGTATCGGATACAGGGGATTTTAGGAAGGGTGTGTGCGAAAATCTTGATTTGTGTGCGATTATTTTCGTTTGGGTGCGAAAAATTGAGTTTGAATGCGAAAATTAAAATTTGAGTGTGGTTTTTACTAGTTTGAGTGCGAAAAACCTACATTTGAGTGCGCCACCGCATCGAAGTAACCGAACAACCTATATTTGAGTGCGCCACCGCATCGAAGTAACCGAAAAAACCTACATTTGAATGTGCCACCCCCATTCAAATTACTGCTAAACCAACCACACAAAACACCCGATTTGCTAGCTTTCTTTAAAAATGAGAAGATATAATTGTCAATTTTTGATATAATCATGCAAGAATTATTTTTTTTATAATACATAGTACAACTTGGATGGTGGGAATCCCTTTTACATGGGGTCAAAGGAGGACTTTTTCATGCTTCACAAGCTAGGATTTAAAAAACAGTCCAAAAGACAAGAAACAATAGAAGAACGAAAACAGGAAGCGATGAAACATCCTGTCCCTAAACATGTGGCCATTATCATGGATGGAAATGGGAGATGGGCTAAAAAAAGAGCACTCCCTCGGATTGCCGGACATCATGAAGGGATGAAGGTGGTCCGGAAAATAACGAAGTTGGCAAATAGCTTAAAATTAGAGGCTCTAACTGTTTACGCGTTTTCAACGGAAAACTGGAAAAGACCGAAAAGTGAAGTTGATTATTTGATGAAGCTTCCTGAGGAGTTTCTAGGAACTTATTTACCTGAGCTTGTAGAGGAAAATGTACAAGTTCGAATGATCGGGTATCGCGACACACTTCCAGCTCATACACAACGTGCTGTTGACAATGCGATTCAACAAACGGCGAACAATTCAGGTCTTGTGTTAAATTTCGCCTTGAATTACGGAAGTAGAGCAGAGATTATAGATGCCGTGAAGCAAGTCTTAAACGATTACAAAAGTGGTATAATAAAAGAAGATGAATTGAGTGAGGATTCATTTTCTCGTTATTTGATGACTGGGCAGTTAAATGATCCAGACCTTTTAATTCGGACTAGTGGAGAAATCCGTTTAAGTAATTTTATGTTATGGCAGTTAGCTTATACAGAGTTTTGGTTTACAGAAGTACTGTGGCCAGATTTCTCAGAGCAACATTTTATGGAGGCAATTGAAGCCTATCAGAAGCGTTCCCGCCGTTTCGGGGGCGTATAACGGTGAGGAAGGTTTAAATGAAGCAGAGAATACTAACAGCTGTAATTGCTGGAGCGATATTTTTACCCATTGTATTTTACGGAAATGAACTATTAGTGATTGCAACCTATATCATTGCGACTATTGGATTGCATGAATTATTAAAGATGAGAAAACTATCACTTTTAACCGTCCCTGGCGTAATCTCCGCATTGATTTTGTGGATATTCCTTCTACCAAGTGAGCAAACTGTCTGGTTTGAAGATATATTGTTTTCAAAGGTAGAACTTGCGTTACTAGCTGTATTGTTATTTTTAACATACACAGTGGTGACCAAGAATAAATTTACGTTTGAGGACGTCGCTTTTGCGATTATGTCTACACTGTACGTAGGCATTGGATTTTATTACTTAATTGAAACACGAGAAACAGGCATTATTTTTATTTTATATTCCTTATTTATCATTTGGGCAACTGATTCGGGAGCCTATTTTATTGGAAGAGCTTTCGGTAAACGTAAGCTTTGGCCTGAAATTAGTCCTAACAAGACGGTAGAGGGATTTGTTGGAGGAATTATTTGTGCTGTAGTTGTTGCCGTGTTGTTTTCGGTTTTCTCTGACATTACAGACAATGTTGTCTTCTTTTTATTCGTCACCATTATTTTGTCTATTTTTGGACAAATAGGCGATTTAGTGGAGTCTGCGTTTAAACGATATTATAATGTGAAGGACTCTGGAAACTTATTACCGGGGCATGGTGGTATTTTAGACAGATTTGATAGCTTGCTATTTGTACTACCTTTGTTAAACCTTCTATTGCTTAATGCATAGTAAGTAGCTTATAGTGCAGGAGTTGACCGTTTGTTTTGAAATCTATTAACTTACTGGGGGCTAGTGGCTCCATTGGTACACAAACATTGGATGTTATTCGTGAACATCCATCTTCTTTTTCTTTACATGCGTTTGCTGTTGGAAAAAATGTAGAAGCAGCGCTTGATATCATTCGAGAATTTCAACCTAAATTAGTATCTGTTCAGAATAAAAGTGATGCGGAACTAATAAAAATGGAATATCCAAGCATAAGATGTACATATGGGAAAGATGGTTTAGTGGAAGTGGCAACAGAAGATGGCGGTGATATCGTTGTAAATGCTGTTACTGGAAGTTTAGGCTTAAAGCCTACTTTAGAAGCAATCAAATTAGGGAAGACGATGGCGATTGCGAACAAAGAAACTTTGGTAACGGCTGGTCATATTGTAATGGAAGAAGCCGCTAAATATAAAGCTAGCCTTTTACCAGTTGACAGTGAGCATACAGCAATTTTTCAGTGTCTGCAAGGGGAATACGCTAAGAACATTGAAAGATTAGTCATAACAGCTTCTGGAGGTAGTTTCCGAGATAAAACCCGGGAAGAATTAGAGGGTGTTACAGTTGAACAAGCTCTAAATCATCCCAACTGGTCTATGGGAGCCAAGATTACGATTGATTCGGCAACCATGATGAATAAAGGGTTAGAAGTCATTGAAGCTCATTGGTTATTTAATATCCCGTATGAGAAGATTGACGTATTATTACATAAAGAAAGTATTATTCACTCCATGGTGGAATTCCATGATTCAAGTGTGATGGCCCAGTTGGGAACACCGGACATGCGAGTCCCCATCCAGTATGCCTTATCCTATCCTGATCGTCTTCCATTGAAATCCGCGAAACGTTTAAGTTTGGCTGATGTAGGTATGCTTCATTTTCAAAAAATGGATCTAGAGAGGTTTAGATGTCTTCATTTTGCTTTTGAAGCGGGGAAGGCAGGTGGCTCTATGCCAACGGTCTTAAATGCAGCGAACGAAGTGGCCGTACAAGCCTTTTTAGATGGACAAATTACATTTCTTGAGATTGAAGATATAGTGGAACAAGCATTACTTAAACATGAAAAAATAGCGCACCCTGACCTAGACACTATTTTAGAGGTCGACCGAGAAACAAGAGAGTGGGTACACTCACTGGTTTCCCATTCAAAACGGAAGTGACACTTCATTAAAGGTGGTTTTTTTATTGCAAACAGTGATAGCCTTTATTCTTATTTTTGGTTCACTTGTATTTTTCCATGAACTAGGACACTTTATGTTCGCCAAACGAGCAGGCATTCTATGTAGAGAGTTTGCGATTGGGTTTGGCCCCAAAATCTTCTCCTATCGAAAAGGAGAAACACTTTACACCATTCGTCTTTTACCAATTGGTGGTTATGTAAGAATGGCTGGTGAAGACCCCGAGGTAGTGGAAATTAAACCTGGCTATCGTGTTGGCTTGGTCTTAGATAAGGATGAAGTTGTAACCAAAATTATATTAAATAAGAAAGATCAATACTCAAATATTCGAGTGATGGAAGTTGAAGCCATCGACATGGAGCACAACCTTTTTATTGAAGGATTTATTGAAGATGATGAAGACGAGAAAAAGGTGAGACTTTCCATTCACCCTAGCGCAACAATTGTGGAGGATGGGGTTGAAACCCTAATCGCCCCTTATGATCGTCAATTTGCTTCAAAGACCTTAGGTCAAAGAGCAATGGCGATTTTTGCAGGTCCAATGATGAACTTCGTTTTGGCATTCTTTATTTTCTTAATCATTGGTTTCCTACAGGGTGTTCCGTTGAATGATCCAGTTTTAGGTGAGATCACAAACGATGGAGCTGCGAAGGAGTCTGGTCTGAAACAGGGAGATGTGGTTCAATCTATTGATGGAGCTGAAGTTTCAAATTGGGTTGACATTATTGAAATCGTACAAAAACACCCAGGTGAGCAAATAACTTTCTCCATTGTCCGTGGAGAAGAAATGTTAGAGGTTCCTGTTACACCAAAGGTTTACGATGATGGAGAGCAAGAGATTGGTCAAATCGGTGTGTATCGCCCATTTGAGAAGAATCCATTAGCAGTATTTGAGTATGGAGTAACGGAAACCTATTTCTGGACAAAACAAATTATATTTATTTTAGGTAAGCTCGTAACGGGGCAATTCTCGATTGATATGCTTTCCGGTCCTGTTGGGATCTACAAGAGTACTGAGGAAGTGGCCAATCAAGGAATTTACAATCTGATGAAGTGGGCGGCACTCTTAAGTATTAACTTAGGAATCATGAACCTTCTACCACTTCCAGCCCTTGATGGAGGAAGATTATTATTCTTTGCTGTGGAACTAGTTCGAGGTAAACCTATTGATCGTCAAAAAGAAGGAATTGTCCATTTTATTGGATTTGCATTACTGATGTTACTGATGTTAGTCGTAACATGGAATGATATACAGCGGTTCTTTTTATAAAACTGAAAAAGAACTGCGCGTAGAATTGGAAGTTGGAGAGGTGCTATTAGATGAAGCAAAGTATGTCGCTTATACCTACACTAAAAGAAACACCAGCAGATGCTGAAATCAAAAGTCATATATTTTTACTAAGAGCTGGGTTCATGAGACAAAGTGCCAGCGGAATCTACAGTTTTTTACCACTGGGCAAAAGAGTCCTAGCGAAAATAGAGAACATTGTTAGAGAAGAAATGGATAAAGCAGGGGCAGCAGAGCTACTCATGAGTGCTCTAGCCCCAGCTGAGTTATGGCAAGAATCTGGAAGATGGTATTCCTATGGACCAGAACTAATGAGATTACAGGACCGACATGAAAGAGACTTTGCTCTAGGGGCTACCCATGAGGAAATGATTACATCTCTAGTTCGTGATGAAATCAAGTCATATAAACGATTACCGTTAAACGTTTATCAAATTCAAACAAAGTTTCGTGATGAAAAACGTCCTCGTTTTGGACTTCTTCGTGGAAGAGAGTTTTTAATGAAGGACGCCTACTCATTCCACGCTGACTCTAAAAGCTTAGACGACACATATGAAGATATGAAGGCTGCCTATTCAGCCATCTTTTCTCGTTGCGGCTTAAATTTCAGAGCCGTTTTAGCAGATAGTGGTGCAATCGGTGGGAAGGATAACCATGAATTTATGGTTCTTTCTGAAATCGGAGAAGATACCATCGCGTACTCTGATGCAAGTGATTTTGCAGCAAATATTGAAATGGCACCAGTTCTTGCAACTTATGAAAAGAGTAGTGAGACTCCATCAGAGCTTGAGAAAAAAGAAACACCAAACCAAAAGACAATTGAAGACATTACTCAGTTCTTCGGTACAGAAGCTTCTAACTGTATAAAATCTCTTTTATTTAAGGCAGAAGAGGACTATGTTTTAGTTCTAGTTCGTGGAGACCATGAAGTAAACGATGTAAAATTGAAAAACATCCTTGATGTAGATGAAGTCGTTTTAACTACTCCAGAAGAGACAAAAGAAGTACTAGGTTGTACAATAGGATCGCTTGGACCTGTAGGTGTGGAAAACGTAAAAGTAATTGCTGATCATGCTGTTGAGTATGTGGTTAATGGAGTTTGTGGCGCGAATGAAGAGGGCTTCCACTATGTGAATGTTAATCCAGGACGTGACTTTGAAGTAGAACGTTATGAGGACATTCGCTTAGTTCAAGAGGGGGACCCTTCACCAGACGGGAACGGAACCATTCAATTTGCTAAGGGTATCGAAGTAGGGCATGTATTCAAGCTTGGTACTAAATACAGTGAAGCTATGAATGCTACTTTCCTCGATGAAAATGGAAAGGCTCAAACGATGATTATGGGTTGCTATGGAATCGGTGTATCGCGACTTGTGGCAGCCGTTGCTGAACAATTCTCTGATGAAAAAGGTTTGCTCTGGCCAGATTCAGTTGCTCCATATCAAGTTCATTTAATTGCAGTAAATCCTAAGGATGAAGCGCAAAGAACCCTATCTGATCAATTGTATAAAGAACTTCAAAGTAAAGGGTATGAGGTCTTATACGATGACAGACAAGAAAGACCAGGTGTGAAATTTGCTGAATCTGACCTAATCGGAATTCCAGTACGATTAACAGTAGGAAAGAAAGCGAATGAAGGAATTCTAGAATGGAAAGAGCGCAAAGATGGTGAAATGAAAGAAGTCACGGTCGATGCGTTAATGGAAGAATTGCAAACCCGTTTTCAAAAATAATGAAACAAAGAAGTCAGTGAAAAAACTGGCTTCTTTTTTACTTTTACCAAAGAAAACTTCACGAATCCTGTGGTATAATGTCGAAAGTATATAGGAAGTTGGGGGGGAGAAAAGTGGACGAACAGCAAGAATTAGAACGAGTGCAAAGACAATCGTTTCGAACCTTACTCGAACAATTAAAAATGACAGATGAAACCAGTGCTCGACTATTCGAAGACGCTAAAATAATCGAAGTGGGAATCTATCGGTCTACGAGAAGGTGGCATTTTGATCTATATTTTAAATCAGTCGTACCAAGTGAATTATTTCAAATCTTTGTATCACGATTAAAAAGTGCCTTTTCACATGTAGTGGCCTCTACCACTTTTACCATTACAACGGATGAACAATCAGTTGACCCTGAAAAGGTCGTATCCTATTGGAGTATTGTCCTACAAGAAATCGATGGAATCTCACCACCCATCCTTAGAAGATTAAATGAACAGCTGCCAGAAGCAAAAGGTAGTAAAGTGTTAGTTTCTATCCCAAACGAGACAGAACTACAAGCAATCAAACGGAAATATGGTGAATTGATACAAAAAGTATATAGCGAATTTGGATTTCCATCGTTCACTTTAGATTTTCAATTAAAAGAACCAGATAATAAACAAGAAGAGTATGAAAGATTTTTACAAGAAAAGCAGAAGGAAGACCAGGAAAGAGCGCTGCAAGCTTTACAGGAACAACAAAAACAAGCCGAGCAAGCAAGCGAAGAACAACTACCTTCTGGCCCTATCACCATTGGCTACAATATCAAAAATGATGAAGAAATCAGAAATATGGTGGACATCATTGAAGAAGAGCGCCGAATTGCTGTGGAAGGGTTTATTTTTGATGCTGAAACTAAAGAGCTTAAAAGTGGTCGTACGTTACTAACTTTTAAAATCACTGACTACACAAGCTCGATCATGGTTAAAATGTTTTCACGAGACAAAGAGGACGCCAAGATCCTCGAGCAAGTGAAAAAAGGCATGTGGGCACGTGTCAGAGGAAGCATTCAAAATGACACATTTGTACGCGACCTTGTCATGATTGCCAATGACTTTAATGAAATTGCAACTCCTACACGCTTGGATACAGCGCCTGAGGACGAGAAAAGGGTAGAGCTTCATGCTCACTCGCCTATGAGTCAAATGGATGCCGTTTCGAGTATTTCTTCACTTGTAGCACAAGCTAGTAAATGGGGGCATAAGGCGATTGCCTTAACAGACCATTCAGTAGCCCAATCTTTCCCAGAAGCCTATGGTGCTTCCAAGAAACATGGCATTAAGATGATTTATGGATTAGAAGCCAATATTGTAGATGACGGAGTTCCGATTGCATATAATCCGGCTCATCGTTCATTAGCAGACGATACTTATATTGTTTTTGACGTAGAAACAACGGGGCTATCTGCTGTTTACGACACCATTATTGAACTTGCGGCAGTCAAGATGAGAGATGGAGAAATCATTGATCGTTTTGAATCGTTTGCTGACCCCCATCATCCACTTTCGGCTACAACGATTGAGTTGACAGGGATTACGGATGACATGGTTCGAGGTGCTCCTGAACCTGGGGAAGTTTTAGAGAAATTCAAGGAATGGGCTGGAGATGACATTCTGGTTGCTCACAATGCCTCCTTTGATATGGGATTTTTAAATACAGGTTATAAAAAAATGGGGTATGGTAACTCTCCGAATCCGGTCATCGATACTCTCGAATTAGCTAGATTTTTATATCCTGAAATGAAGAATCATAGATTGAATACATTAGCGAAGAAGTTTGATGTAGAGCTCACTCAACATCACAGAGCGATATATGATGCTGAAGCGACTGGGTATTTGCTTGCTAAAATGTTGAAGGATGCACAGGAAAAAGGAATTGAATATCATGACCAGCTCAATGACTTTATGGGAGAAGGGACTGCTTATCAACGGGCTCGACCTTCACACTGTACATTGTTGGCACAAAATGATGTTGGACTTAAGAATTTATTCCAATTGATTTCAATTTCACATCTTCAATATTTTTATAGAGTACCAAGAATCCCGAGGTCTCTACTAACAAAGTATCGAGAAGGAATTCTCATTGGGACAGCTTGTGATAAAGGTGAACTTTTTGAAAGTATGATGCAAAAAGGCCCTGAGGAATCAGAGGAAGTAGCCAAATTTTATGACTATATTGAAGTGCAACCTCCAGAAGCCTACCAGCATTTAATCGAGCTGGAGCTAGTAAGGGATGAGGCATCATTAAGAGATATTATTCAAAATATCGTAGCACTTGGTGAAAAATTAAAGATTCCGGTTTGTGCCACTGGGAATGTTCATTACTTGAATCCTGAAGACCACATTTACCGTGAAATTCTTGTTCGGTCACAGGGAGGAGCGAACCCATTAAACCGTCATAAGCTCCCTGAGGTTCATTTCAGAACGACTAACGAAATGCTAGATTGCTTCGCATTTCTAGGTGCGGATAAGGCAAAAGAAATTGTCGTGAAAAATCCTAACCATGTTGCTTCTTTAATTGGGGAAGTCAAACCGATTAAGGATGATTTATATACCCCTAAAATTGAAGGGGCTGATGAAGAGGTTAGACAAAAGAGCTATGATATGGCTCGAAGCATTTATGGGGATGAACTTCCGGAAATTGTGGAGGCTCGTTTAGAAAAAGAGCTTAAAAGTATCATAGGACATGGGTTTGCGGTTATTTACTTGATTTCTCATAAGCTGGTAAAAAAATCGTTGAATGATGGATACCTCGTTGGTTCTCGTGGGTCAGTAGGGTCATCACTCGTAGCAACCATGACCGAGATTACAGAGGTTAACCCATTGCCGCCTCATTATGTATGTCCGTCTTGTAAGCATTCTGAGTTTTTCAATGACGGTAGCGTAGGCTCAGGGTTCGACTTACCAGATAAAAACTGTCCAAACTGTGGGGAGACTTATAAAAAGGATGGACATGATATTCCGTTCGAAACATTCCTTGGTTTTAAAGGAGATAAGGTACCAGATATCGATTTGAACTTCTCAGGCGAATATCAGCCGCGTGCCCATAACTATACGAAAGAGCTGTTTGGTGAGGATTACGTATACCGTGCGGGTACGATTGGTACGGTGGCCGATAAAACAGCGTTCGGATATGTCAAAGGGTATGCGAATGATAATAATTTGACGCTTCGAAATGCGGAGGTTGATCGCTTAGCTAAAGGGTGTACGGGAGTAAAGCGAACAACCGGTCAGCATCCAGGTGGAATTATCGTTGTTCCTGATTACATGGACATTTTTGATTTCACGCCTATTCAATTCCCTGCAGATGATAAGAATTCTGAATGGAAAACCACGCATTTTGACTTCCATTCCATCCACGATAACTTGTTAAAACTCGATATACTAGGACACGATGATCCAACGGTTATCCGGATGCTGCAGGACTTGAGTGGAATAGATCCTAAAACGATTCCTACCGATGATCCAGAGGTTATGAAAATCTTTAGCGGCACGGAATCATTAGGAGTAACAGAAGAGCAAATTATGTGTAAAACGGGAACCCTTGGGATCCCTGAATTTGGAACCCGATTTGTTCGTCAAATGTTAGAGGATACGAAACCAACTACTTTCTCAGAACTAGTTCAAATTTCAGGTCTGTCGCATGGTACAGACGTTTGGCTCGGGAATGCACAGGAATTGATTCATAATGGGATCTGTTCACTGAGCGAAGTTATCGGTTGTCGTGATGACATCATGGTTTACTTAATTTATCAAGGATTAGAACCATCACTAGCCTTTAAAATAATGGAGTCCGTTCGTAAAGGTAAAGGGCTACAGCCAGAAATGGAAGAAGAAATGATCAAGCAAGGTGTGCCAGCTTGGTACATTGATTCTTGTAAAAAAATCAAGTACATGTTCCCTAAAGCTCACGCGGCTGCCTACGTGTTAATGGCAGTAAGGATTGCCTACTTTAAAGTCCATCATGCATTGCTTTACTATGCTGCGTACTTTACGGTTCGAGCAGAGGACTTTGACGTTGAAGCAATGGTTCGAGGTTCAAACGCCATTCGGGCAAAAGTAGAAGAAATTCAAGCAAAAGGCTTAGAGGCATCAACCAAGGAAAAGAACTTGTTGACTGTACTTGAACTTTCGCTTGAAATGTGTGAAAGAGGTTACTCTTTCCAAAAAGTCGACCTTTATAAATCTCATGCAAGTGAATTTATTATTGAAGGGAACACATTGATTCCTCCATTTAACTCAATTCCAGGACTAGGAACCAATGCTGCGCTAAACATTGTGAAGGCGCGAGAAGAAGCTGAATTCCTATCCAAGGAAGACCTGCAACAACGTGGTAAAGTATCTAAAACCATTATAGAATACCTAGATAACCACGGTTGCTTAGAGGCACTGCCGGATCAGAATCAATTATCGTTGTTTTAAATAGAGCGGGACAGGGGGACAGGAACCTTGTCCCAGTTTTTTTTGAGTTCGGGAATCGCACTCAAAATGGGAAAATTGCACTTAAAGTGAGTATTTTCGAACTCAACCATGTCATTTTCGCACTCAAACTCGTTTTTGCACTTAAATCTAAATAATCGCACTCAAACAGGATTTTTCGCACTCAACTGACGATTTCCGCACTCAAAACCAGATTTTCGCACATACAAGTGGGGCCACTTAAAATTTCCACCAATAAAAATGGTCAAACTGTCACTAACGAGGAGACATCCCCCACTAATAAGCACCCCAAATTCGAATATCTAAGTCAACCTAGTGAGAATAATAGAAATTGAATAAAAATCACGCGGATTTACAAGCAATTTGAATAAAAACCACGCGGACTATTAGCAATTCAAAGAATTTCGGCACTCTAAACCATTTGCGCCTCCGCCAAAGCAATTTCGAAGAAGCTCATCTTCAGCTCGGCGCAAGGCAGCAAGAAGTAAACTCAGAGAAGTATATTCACGAAGCAATCAAAATCAGTAGCCTTGTCTAGCGGAAGCGCCTAGGGGCTCGAGTCATAAGCTATCTTGCTGTGGTGGCCAAAGTGCAGGCCACCACAACAATCTATCTTATGCTTGTCGCCCCTGCCCAAGGCGCTTCCGCTTTTCCATTTGCCTTTAATACCTGTTTATGGTATATTTCAATTGGTAATACTATTTATAACTTCGTGGCCAAGAGTGGGGAAACCCACTCTTTCGTATTGTGTAAGGCTTTCTAAATCAAGTTTTAGGTATAGTTCTCACGAAATTATCGAACAATTTTCTTACATAAGTGAGGAGGGAACATAATGAGCAAAGTTACGGAAACCGTAGAAAGCTTAGCTATTCCAATTTTGGAACAACTACAATTAGAACTTGTAGACATTGAATACGTGAAAGAAGGACAAAATTGGTTCCTCCGTATATACGTTGATAAGGATGCAGGTGTCGACATTGAAGAGTGTGGTCTGGTAAGTGAGAAGTTAAGCGAGAGGCTGGATGAAGTTGATCCAATCACTCATCCATACTTCTTGGAAGTTTCTTCTCCAGGTGCTGAAAGGCCATTGAAGAAGCCAGAACATTTTCAAAAAGCGGTTGGAAAAAATGTTCATGTGAAGACGTACGAACCGATTGATGACGAAAAGGTATTTGAAGGAAAGTTAGTATCCTTCAATGGAGAAGAACTCACTGTTGAGTACAAGGTAAAAACCAGAGTCAAAACCATTACCATTCCGATGGATAAGGTAGCGAAGGCTCGTTTAGCAGTGTTGTTTTCATAAGAAGTCATAAGTAGGAAGCACATTGCTTCCGCTTTTTCTTAATTATAATCCAGCTGTAGCGCTTTGCTCTAGGAATGTTAGAGGTAAGCAAGGCGGCTTCCGCTTTATATTGAAGGGGGATGAAGAGGATGAGCAGTGAGTTGTTAGATGCTCTAACGCTGCTTGAAAAAGAAAAAGGAATTTCTAGAGATGTTATTGTTGAAGCCATTGAGGCTGCTTTAGTTTCAGCGTATCGAAGAAATTTCAATCAAGCCCAAAATGTAAGGGTTGATTTAAATTTAGAAAAAGGCTCTATGCGAGTTTTTGCACGTAAAGAAGTAATGGAAGAAGTCGATGATCCACGCTTAGAAATGTCTCTAGAGGACGCAAAGGAAATTAGTCCAAACTATGAGATTGGTGATGTTGTAGAAATCGAGGTCACTCCACGTAACTTTGGAAGAATCGCTGCTCAAACAGCAAAGCAAGTGGTGACGCAAAGAGTACGTGAAGCGGAAAGAGGAATTATTTATTCTGAATTCGTAGATCGCGAAGAAGACATCATGACAGGGATTGTACAAAGACAGGATGGGAAGTTCACATATGTACAGCTTGGAAAGATTGAAGCTTTGCTTCCATTCAGTGAGCAAATGCCGAACGAATCCTACGAACCACACACAAGATTAAAAGTGTTCCTTACTAAAGTTGATAAAACTTCTAAAGGACCACAAATCTTCGTTTCTAGAACACACCCAGGTCTTTTAAAACGACTTTTTGAAATTGAAGTTCCTGAGATTTACGATGGCACAGTTGAAATTATGTCTGTAGCTCGTGAAGCGGGAGACCGTTCTAAGATCTCGGTTCGTGCAGAAAACCCAGAGGTTGATCCAGTTGGAGCATGTGTAGGACCAAAAGGTACTCGTGTTCAAGCGATTGTAAACGAATTAAAAGGTGAAAAGATTGATATTGTAAAATGGTCTGAAGATCCTGTTGAATTTGTTGCCAATGCACTTAGTCCATCGAAAGTATTAGAAGTTATTGTGGATGAATCTGAAAAAGCAACAACCGTAATCGTACCTGATTATCAATTATCATTAGCGATTGGTAAACGTGGTCAAAATGCTCGTCTTGCAGCCAAGTTAACCGGTTGGAAAATTGATATTAAAAGTGAGACAGATGCGAGAGAATTAGGAATCTATCCACGGGATAATGCTCTAATAAATGCAAAAGATGATTATGAAGAATATGAAGAGTTTGACCAAGTAGAGGATTCTACTGAAGAATAATGGAACACATATATGAGAGGTGATTGGTGATGGCTACAAATAAAAAGATTCCTCTCCGGAAGTGTGTAGCAACAGGCGAGATGAAGCCGAAAAAAGAAATGATTCGTGTGGTCCGTTCTAAAGAAGGCAATGTAGAAGTGGATCCTACAGGAAAAAAGTCTGGTCGCGGAGCTTACCTTTCTAAAACAAAGGAAGCTGTTGAGCTAGCAAAAAAGAAAAATGTATTTTCCCATCACCTAGAGGTTCAAGTACCAGACGAAGTATATGAAGAACTAATGAAATTTGTTGAAAAGGAGAGCTAGCCTTTTCATGACCAATAATAATTGGATGTCCCTATTAGGGCTTGCTAATCGTGCACGGAAGGTAGTTTCTGGGGAAGAACAAGTGATACAAGAAATTAGAAGAGGGAAAGCAAAGCTTGTCCTCTTGAGCAGGGATGCATCTGACAACACGACAAAGAAGGTAATGGATAAAAGTCATCATTATAAAGTTCCAGTCCGTCTTGTTGAGAGTCGTGACGTGTTAGGTCATTCCATTGGTAAACCTTCTCGCGTAGTAGTGTGCATTACTGATGGGGGTTTTGCTTCGAGCGTAATGAGACTGCTTGAGGAAATTTAGCGGGGGTGAATAATTATGAGTAAAGTGCGTGTCTATGAATTCGCTAAAAAACATAATGTTTCAAGTAAGGTAGTTATAGAAAAACTAAAAGAGATTAATATTGAGGTATCTAACCATATGTCCACTATCGAAGATTCGGTAATTCCGAAGCTAGAAAATGCCTTAAAGCCTAATTCAGGCGGGGGAAGTAAGAAACCGGAAGAGAAGAAGAACACTCAACCTGCCGGACAGACAAAGGAAGCTGACGGGAGCAAGAAAAAGAACTTTGAGGAAGCAGATGATGATTTGGAACCACGTAAAGTAAAGGTGAAATCTCCTGCTCCAAAAGCACGTGAAGGTAAAAAGCACGAGAATGAAAACCAAAAGAAAGAATCAAAGGTGTTGACTAAGGGGAAAAATAATAAAGGGAAACCTCAAAATGGCAGAAACCAACATAGAGGTGGAAACCATTCTCCAACCCCACAAGCTAGTCAACCGAAAAAGAAAGAAAAAGAACTACCTACTAAAATTACATTTAAAGAATCACTAACGGTAGCAGAGTTAGCGAAGAAATTACACAAAGAACCATCTGAAATCATTAAAAAGCTATTTATGCTAGGTGTTATGGCAACGATTAACCAAACACTTGATAAAGATGCGATTGAGCTTGTTGCTACAGATTATGGTGTAGAAGTAGAAGAAGAGGTAGTTATTGACACAACAGATCTAAATGTCTACATGACAGAAGATGCGGACGATGCTACAGTCGAACGCCCAGCTGTTGTAACCATCATGGGACACGTTGACCATGGTAAAACAACCCTCCTTGACTCCATTCGTAACACAAAGGTTACAGAAGGAGAAGCAGGTGGAATTACACAGCATATTGGTGCCTACCAAATTGATCTGGATGGTAAGAAAATCACGTTCCTAGATACTCCAGGTCACGCGGCTTTTACAACGATGCGTGCTCGCGGAGCTCAAGTAACGGATATTACCATTATCGTAGTTGCTGCAGATGATGGTGTTATGCCACAAACGGTTGAGGCTATTAACCACGCCAAAGCTGCAGAGGTTCCAATTATTGTAGCTGTGAATAAGATGGATAAGCCAACGGCAAACCCAGATCGTGTAATGCAAGAACTGACTGAACACGGGTTAGTTCCAGAAGCATGGGGTGGAGAAACAATCTTTGTTCCACTATCAGCATTATCTGGAGATGGAATCGATACCCTTCTTGAGATGATAGTTCTTGTTAGTGAAATGGAAGAGCTGAAAGCTAATCCTGATAGAAAAGCATACGGAACTGTTATTGAAGCTCAGCTTGATAAAGGACGAGGTTCTGTTGCCACGTTACTCGTACAAAATGGAACACTACACGTTGGGGATCCCATTGTAGTAGGTAATACATTTGGTCGTGTACGTGCAATGGTGAATGACCTTGGTAGACGTGTGAAAGAAGCAGGACCATCTACTCCAGTAGAAATCACGGGTCTAAATGATGTACCACAAGCGGGAGATCGCTTTGTTGTCTTGGAAGACGAGAAATCAGCTCGACAAGTGGGTGAATCAAGAGCACAACAAGCTCTTCAAGCTCAACGTAATGAAAAGTCTAAAGTAACGCTTGAAACTCTATTTGAACAAATGAAGCAAGGCGAAGTGAAGGACCTAAACGTAGTCATCAAAGCTGACGTTCAAGGTTCTGCGGAAGCTTTAGCTGCTTCTCTAAATAAAATTGATGTTGAAGGTGTTAACGTTAAAATTGTTCACACAGGTGTTGGAGCCATTAATGAATCCGACATTATTTTAGCCTCTGCATCTAATGCCATTGTCGTAGGTTTCAATGTGCGTCCTGATGTGAATGCTAAACGTGCTGCGGAACAAGAGGATGTTGAAATCCGTCTACATCGTATTATCTACAAAGTAATCGATGAAATTGAAGCAGCGATGAAAGGAATGCTTGATCCAGAATTCGAAGAGAAAGTGATTGGTCAAGCAGAAGTTCGTACTACCTTCAAAGTATCTAAAATCGGTACTATTGCTGGTAGCTATGTAACAGATGGTAAAATCACTAGAGACTCTGGCGTCCGCTTAATTCGTGACGGTGTCGTTGTTTTCGAAGGTGAAGTAGATGCTCTGAAACGTTTTAAAGACGACGTAAAAGAAGTGGCTACAAACTACGAATGTGGTATTACAATCAAGAACTTCAACGATATCAAGGAAGGCGATATCATTGAAGCATATGTAATGGAAGAAGTGGAAAGAACTTGATCATAAGCGCTACCATAGAGTGTATGATCTATGACGCCCGCTCCTTGAAGGAGAAGCGGGCGGTTTTACAAAGAATTATGACGAGGTTAAAACAGACGTTTAATATTGCAGTAGCAGAGGTTGAACACCAGGATGTTTGGCAACGAACAACCATTGCCATCGTTACGGTCAATTCTTCACATGTAACGGCTGAAAAGGAAATCCAAAGAGCTTTACAGTTCATTGATTCCTTTCCAGAGATTGAACGGACTGTTACGGAAGTAGAACGGCTATAACAGAGGTGATTAAAATGAGTTTAAGAGCCAACCGAGTCGGAGAACAGATGAAAAAAGAACTCGGAGACATTATTGGCAGAAAAATAAAAGACCCACGCATCGGCTTCGTAACGGTTACGGATGTTCGTGTAACAGGGGACTTGCAACAAGCCAAAGTGTATATCTCCGTTTTAGGTGACGAAGAGAAGAAACAAGAATCCTTAAAGGCATTAGCAAAAGCTAAAGGATTCATTCGAACAGAAATTGGACAAAGAATCCGCCTTCGTAAAACACCTGAGATTCTATTTGAGATTGATGAAGCGTTTGAATACGGAAATCGAATCGAACATCTTCTTCATGAAATCAAAAAGGATGAAAATCATACCGAAGACAATTAGGATTGGTTAACCCCCAATCCTTTTTGCGTTCGCTAAAGAAGGAGCTGAATCTTCTATGGATGGAATTTTACCATTATTAAAGCCCAAAGGGTTCACGTCTCATGATTGTGTCATGAAAATGAGGGGCATTTTTCAAACGAAAAAGGTTGGTCATACGGGAACCTTAGATCCGGATGTAACCGGTGTATTACCAATCTGTATCGGAAAGGCGACCCGAATTAGTGAATACCTTTTAAATAGCCCTAAAGGATACGAAGGCTCTGTTACCATCGGAAAATCTACCACAACGGAGGATGCTTCTGGTGAGGTAGTGGATAACAAGCAGTGTGCAGCTGTAACGCGAGAAGATGTCGTAGAGGCAATGGAAAAGCTGACGGGCACATTTATTCAGATCCCCCCGATGTACTCAGCCGTAAAAGTGAACGGAAAGAAATTATATGAGTATGCACGGGAAGGGAAAGAAGTGGAAAGACCTCAAAGGGAAATAACCGTCTTCAATTGGACATTAGAGAGTGACGGAGAAGTCTTTGAAGGACCGTATCCTACGTTCCGTTTTTCCGTTCAATGTAGTAAAGGGACGTATATTCGGACGCTTGCTGTCATGATTGGGGAACTGCTGGGTTATCCTGCACATATGTCTGATTTACAACGAACGAAATCTTCTATTTTTACCTTGTCGGACTGTAAGACTTTCCAAGAACTCCAGGAAGCTAAAGAAAACGGAGAATTGGCTTCTCTATTAGTACCGATTTCTGAAGCGCTTCAAGATTTGCCCAATTATACGATAAATGATACATTAGCTAAGAAAGTGTTAAATGGGCTGGTTCTGGAAAAGAGACAACTTCCTTTTTATAAGGGTGAAGAGTTGTTTTTATTTATGGATGAATCCAAGGAGGCCTTGGCTATTTATCGCGAGCATCCCACAAAGCCCGATTTAGTGAAACCGGATAAAGTGTTTCATTTTTAGTAGAGATTAAAGGAGTTTAGGGACATTGGAAGTCATTTCAGTTAGTTATCCTCATTCATATAATAAAGAAGATTTTCAAGAGTCTGCAATGGCAATTGGATTTTTTGATGGCGTTCATTTGGGTCATCAGAAAGTAATTAAGACTGCGATTGAATATGCCAAAGCGCATAATATGAAAAGTGCAGTTATGACATTTGATCCTCATCCATCCGTAGTACTGGGGAAAAATGTACAAAACGTTGAAATGATTACACCCATGCAGGAAAAGATTGAACAAATAAGAGCATTAGGTGTGGATTATCTTTTTGTCGTGAACTTTTCGGAGGCGTTTTCAAAATTACAACCACAAGAATTTGTGGACCAATTTATCATTGGGTTAAATGTTCAGCATGTAGTAGCAGGCTTTGATTTTTCATATGGTCGTTTTGGAAAAGGAAAGATGGATACATTGCCGGAATTCTCAAGGGGCAAGTTTACGCAAACAACAGTAGAGAAGTACGAAAAGGAAGAAATCAAGGTCAGCTCAACGGCCATTCGTTCGTTTTTGAAAGAAGGGCGAATGGATAAGGTAAAAGAGTTTTTAGGTCGATATTATTCTGTAAAAGGGACCGTTATACATGGTCATAAACGTGGCCGTCAAATCGGATTTCCGACAGCGAATATAAAACTCGATCAAGATTCATTAAAGCCACCGGTTGGTGTATATGCGGTTCAAGTTCAAGTCAAGGGTCAGTGGTACATAGGAGTCTGTAACTTCGGATACAAACCAACATTTGATGATGGGCCACTTGAACCCCAGGCAGAAGTCCATATTTTTGATTTTTCAGAGGATATATATGGCGAAACCATTGTGGTTCGTTGGCATAAGAGACTTCGTGATGAGAAAAAATTCCCTGACATTGATGAATTGATTAGGCAAATAAAGCAGGATGCTGAGGATGCAAAGGCCTTTTTTAGAGAATAGTCTGATAGTAACGTCTAAGCTTGATTTTTTATGGATAAAATAGTATGCTATGTAACGTAGTATTGAACCGTTGCTTGGCAACTCGACTCACCAACGGTTGCTCAGTAACCGGGGATTTTAAATTTTAGGAGGTGAAAAGGATGGCAATCACTCAAGAACGCAAGCGCGAATTGATTGAAGAGTTCAAAACTCACGAAAGTGACACTGGTTCACCAGAGGTCCAAATCGCTGTCCTAACGGAAGAGATTAACAACCTAAACGAACATTTACGTACTCATAAGAAAGATCATCACTCTCGTCGTGGTCTTTTGAAGATGGTTGGTAGACGTCGTAATTTACTTACTTATCTTCGTGATAAAGATGTTCAACGTTACCGTGAGCTTATCAACAAGCTTGGTCTACGTAGATAAAAAGTGGAAAGCGGGATTAATCCCGCTTTTTCTTATACCAAGATATACTGGTAATTATTTACTCATGACATAAATTTTTTCATTTATACATAATTCATCCTTTAATTAAATACATAATTCATTTTAAGGTTTAAAAGGAAAGTGTATACTAGTAAATAAGAAGCAAAAATAAACGGGTTTAGAACGAACTAAACCTCATTTAGAGAGGGGTTTCAAATACAGATGGAACAAGAGAAACAAATCTTTTCCATGGACTGGGCTGGCCGTAAGCTGACCGTTGAAATCGGTCAATTAGCAAAACAAGCAAATGGCGCTGTCCTAGTACGCTATGGAGATACTGGTGTGTTAAGCACCGCTACTGCCTCAAAGGAACCAAAGAACTTAGACTTTTTCCCACTAACAGTGAACTATGAAGAAAGACTATATGCCGTTGGGAAAATTCCGGGAGGCTTTATTAAACGTGAAGGAAGACCAAGCGAAAAAGCCATTTTAGCTAGCCGTTTGATCGACCGTCCAATTCGCCCTTTATTTGCGGATGGTTTCCGTAATGAAGTACAAGTTGTAAGTATTGTAATGAGTGTGGATCAAGACTGCTCATCTGAAATGGCCGCTATGTTCGGTTCTTCATTAGCGCTTACAATTTCAGATATTCCATTCCAAGGGCCAATTGCTGGAGTAGTAGTAGGTCGTGTGGATAATCAATTTGTGATTAACCCAACTGTTGAACAAATGGAAAAGAGTGATATTAACTTGACAGTTGCTGGAACAAAAGATGCGATTAACATGGTTGAAGCAGGGGCGGATGAAGTTCCTGAAGAAACGATGTTAGAGGCCATCATGTTCGGTCACGAAGAAATTAAAAAGCTTATTGCTTTCCAAGAAGAAATTCAAAAGGCAATGGGTAAAGAGAAAATGGAAGTCAAACTTTATAAAGTGGATGAAGAACTAGAAGCAAAGGTCCGCTCTATTTGTGAAAGTGAAATGGTACAAGCTGTTCAAGTGGTTGAAAAGCATGCTCGTGAAGATGCGATTCAAGCAGTTAAAACGAAAGTGGTTGAGCAATACGAAGCGGAAGAAGCAGATGATGATACGCTTAAACAAGTGAAGGAAATCCTTCAAAAGATTGTAAAATCAGAAGTTCGTCGTTTGATTACAGAAGATAAGGTCCGTCCAGACGGGCGTGGGCTTGACGTAATTCGTCCTCTATCATCAGAAGTAGGTCTACTTCCACGTACACATGGTTCAGGACTATTTACGAGAGGTCAAACACAAGCGCTTAGTATTTGTACATTAGGTGCGCTTGGTGACGTACAGGTGTTAGATGGGTTAGGTATTGAAGAATCTAAACGCTTTATGCATCACTATAATTTCCCTCACTTCTCTGTTGGGGAAACAGGGTTCATTCGTGGACCAGGTCGTCGTGAAATCGGACACGGTGCACTAGGTGAAAGAGCACTAGAGCCAGTTATACCATCCGAAAAGGAATTCCCGTATACAGTCCGTCTTGTATCTGAAGTGTTAGAATCAAACGGTTCTACATCACAAGCGAGTATTTGTGCAAGTACATTAGCGATGATGGATGCCGGTGTTCCAATTAAAGCTCCTGTAGCTGGTATTGCAATGGGACTAATCAAATCTGGAGAACATTATTCAATCCTATCTGATATTCAAGGTATGGAAGATCATTTAGGAGATATGGACTTTAAAGTGGCAGGTACTGAAAAAGGAGTAACTGCACTACAAATGGATATTAAAATCGATGGACTTTCTCGTGAAATCCTAGAGGAAGCTCTACACCAAGCAAAAACGGGTAGAATGCACATTTTACAATCTATGCTTGCAACGATTTCAACTCCAAGAGGAGAGCTTTCTCCGTATGCGCCAAAGATTCTTCAAATGGCTATTAACCCAGATAAAATCCGTGATGTTATCGGACCAAGTGGGAAGCAAATTAACAAAATCATTGAAGAAACTGGCGTAAAGATTGATATCGAGCAAGATGGTACAGTCTTCATCTCTTCTACAAATGAAGAAATGAACCAAAAGGCGAAGAAAATCATTGAAGACATCGTAAGAGAAGTAGAAGTAGGTCAAATGTATCTTGGTAAAGTAAAACGAATTGAAAAATTCGGCGCTTTCGTAGAAATCTTCAGTGGTAAAGATGGACTCGTTCACATTTCTGAATTAGCAGAAGAACGTGTGAAATCTGTAGAAGATGTTGTGAAAATTGGAGACGAACTACTAGTGAAGGTAACAGAGATCGACAAACAAGGTCGTGTGAACCTATCAAGAAAAGCCGTTCTTCGTGAACAAAAAGAAAAAGAAGAACAAGCTTAAGTCAGGTCGGGGAGAAAAACCCTGGCCTTTTTATTAGAAAAAAGCTAACCTGTTCTACCTTGTCCCTTTTCTTCATACCTTTTAAATAAGGTAATAAGGGGGAAGGTATGTATGAAGCGATTTTTAAAATGGATTTTAGTCATGGGAATAGCTACACTCATCATTCAAAATCCTTGGACAACGCAATATGTCGTTAGTTTAAAACAAACCGCGGTACCCATTGGCAAAAATATAAAGTTGTACAATGAAATACAAGACTTTGCTCAGTCTGTCTATATTCCACCAAAGGACGCTAAGGTCGATCCTGTGTGGAAAAAAATCCCTGGTTACAATGGACTGAAGGTTAATATTGATGCTTCCTATGACAACATGAAAAAAGAAGGTAAGTTTATTGAGAAATTGCTGGTCTATGAGCAAGTTCCTCCAAAAGTCCATTTAAGTGATTTACCAGCAGAACCGATCTATAAAGGTCATCCAGATAAACCGATGATTTCATTATTGATCAATGTTGCCTGGGGAGAGGAATACTTATTGGATATATTAGCCACATTAAAAAAGCATAATGTTAAAGCAACTTTCTTCCTGGAAGGCAGATGGGTGCAAAAAAATCCAGACCTTGCTAAAATGATAGCCGAAGGTCATCATGACATCGGAAATCATTCGTATACACATCCGAATTTAGAAACGTTACCAACTGCTAAAACAATCGAAGAATTAACAAAGACGAATGACATCATTGAGGCCACAACAGGAATAAAACCTGTGTGGTTTGCACCACCATCAGGCGCCTTTAGAAAAGAAACCGTAGGAATAGCTAAGCAAATGAACATGGAAACCATCATGTGGAGCGTGGATACGATTGATTGGCAGAAGCCTTCAAAAGAAGTTCTGCTCGGTAGGGTGTTACCTAAGTTACATAACGGAGCTCTCATTTTAATGCATCCAACCCAGTCTACGAGAGACTCCTTAGAAACACTGATTACGGAAGCAAGGAAGAAAGGATATCAGTTTGGAACCGTAACAAGAACCTTAAGTGAAGAACGTATCCTTTCAACAAAAGAAGAGCAACGATTATCCCAAAAACCATAGGGACAATTTTGACAGCTAGAGGAGGACTACTATTTGGTTACAAAGTATACTTGTCAAAATGGAGTAAGAATCGTACTAGAGAATATTCCAACAGTTCGAAGTGTTGCAATCGGTGTCTGGATTGGAACGGGTTCAAGGAATGAAACATTAAAAGATAATGGAATCTCTCACTTTTTGGAGCACATGTTTTTCAAAGGTACGAAAACAAGAAGTGCCAGAGAAATTGCTGAAAGCTTTGATTCTATTGGTGGTCAGGTCAATGCCTTCACTTCAAAGGAATATACCTGCTACTATGCAAAAGTGTTAGATACACATGCATTTTACGCACTTGAAGTATTGGCAGATATGTTCTTTAATTCTACTTTTGAAGATGGAGAGCTACAAAAAGAGAAAAATGTGGTATATGAAGAAATTAAAATGTACGAAGATACACCAGACGATATTGTCCACGATATCTTAAGTAAAGCCATTTACGGCTCTCATTCTCTTGGCTATCCAATATTAGGAACTGAAGAAACTTTACAGACCTTTAATGGAGACAGCCTAAGAGATTACATGAACAAGAGATACACACCAGAAAACGTCGTTATTTCGATTGCAGGTAATATTTCCGAGGATTTTATTAAAGAAGCGGAAGGCTACTTCGGAGACTATCATGTCACTCAAACGGATGCTGATGAGGAAGCAGTGCCAGGATTCCATAATCAGTTTTTCACAAGAAAAAAAGATGTGGAACAAGCTCATCTATGTTTAGGATTTAATGGCTATCCAGTTGGTCATGAAAACATTTATGGCTTAATCGTTTTAAACAATATTTTGGGCGGTAGTATGAGTAGTCGTTTATTCCAAGAAGTAAGGGAACAAAGAGGTCTTGCTTACTCCGTTTTCTCCTATCATACTTCCTATAAAGATAGCGGCTCTCTCACCATCTACGGTGGGACAGGTGCAAAGCAATTAGATACGCTCTATGAAACCATCGATCAAACACTAAAGGTGTTAAAGCGTGATGGGGTTACGGAAAAAGAGTTAAGTAACAGTAAAGAGCAATTAAAAGGAAACCTCATGCTTGGCTTGGAAAGCACAAATAGTCGCATGAGTCGTAACGGGAAAAATGAATTGGTTTTAAAACGCCATCGTACATTAGACGAAATGGTTGAGGCTATTGACTCAGTATCCTTGGAAGATGTTGCAGCGATTGCCAATGAAGTCTTCACGGAAGATCAATTCTCAGTTGCTCTCATTAGCCCGGAAGGTAAGTTACCTAGCATGTTAGAAGGAAAAGGGTAAGGGATGTCTACTCCTCTATAAAGGAGTAGGCATTTTTTTATGCAGGTTGGTCAATTCTCCCTCTTCTAAACCTTGTCTAAAACGTATACATATATAAGGACAACATCTGAAAGGAGAGAAGTAAATGCGACTGAGTGAGCTGAGTGGGAAAGAAATTGTCGATGTGAAGCGGGCGGAGCGATTGGGAGTCTTAGGACAAACCGATTTAGAACTAAATGAAAAAGGACAAATTATAGCGTTACTAATTCCAACGGGTAAATGGTTTGGCTTCAAGAAGCATGCTGGCGAAATTCGAGTACCATGGAGACATATTAAGAAGATTGGTACAGATATGATTATTATTGATATCCCAGAGGAAGATACATTGGAAGAGACTGTGTAAGTTGAAACCGCTGATGGCGGTTTTTTCTTTTGGGAGGGGGCAGAAGGCTGTGATTTGGTTTTTAGTTAAGAATAAGCGGCGCTGGATTTTGGTTAATTATGGATTAGTTCTGAATAAATGGCCCTGAGTTCTGAATAATAAAGGATTAGTTCTGAAAAATGGCACTAAGTTCCGAATTGTATGAGATTAGTTCTGAAAAAGTGATTCTGAGTTCTGAATAGCAGATGATTAGTTCTGAAAAATGATTGTGAAGTTCTGAAAAGCGTTTAGCTGGCCATAACTATTTTTAGTTCAAAAGGAATTTAATGAAAATGCCGGTTAAATAACTAAATTCAGTCATAGTTTCCAATATCGGGTCAAAAGTTTCCGATAGAAGCGTCAAGTTTTCCAATAGCGTGTCCAAAGTTTCCGATAGACGTGTCAAGTTTTCCGATAGCGGGTCAAAAGTTTCCGATAGTGGCCTCGAGTTTTCCGATACCGTGCCTAAAGTTTCCGATAGAAATGTCAAGTTTTCCGATAGCCCACCAAAACTTCCCCCAAAAAGCCCCATATTATAAAAAATACTACCTACACAACCGGCATTTTCCATTAACCAAGCATTCCAACTCCTCCAATCAACGCTAGCTAATCCCCATTACATCAACCCATCCACTCATCTCCACACAAAATTTCTCCCTTTCTCTCTTTCTTCAAAAACTATCCTCACCGAACAACTCTGTCGGTCATAGACTGATGAAGGAATATGATTTTTCTATTTGTATTGCATCAGAGAGTTTATCTTCTGAACGTAGATAAGTGTTTAGCTCAGGAAGTCACCTCTCAAGCTTTATGCCCGAGGTGAAGCAAGGTGCTCGCGCTTTTCAATCTTCCAGATGGAAACAAAAAGAAGGTGATAGTGACATGCTAACAGGGATGCACGTAGCAGTAATGGGTGGGGATGCCCGCCAATTAGAGATTATAAAAATGCTGAATGAACTGGATGCCAAAGTGACACTGATTGGCTTTGAACAACTAGATCATGCTTATACTGGGGCGGTCAAAGAAAAAGTATCGGAAGCCAATTTTTCAGAAATGGATGCCATTATTTTACCTGTGAGAGGAACGGATCAGGAGGGTCAAGTGGATACGATTTTCTCGAATGAAAAAATCGTGCTTACGGAAGAGCTTCTAATCCAAACCCCTAAGCATTGCACCATTTATTCAGGAATATCCAATCCGTATTTAGATAGCATTATTTCAAGTTCGAATCGAAAATTGGTTCAATTATTTTCACGTGATGATGTTGCGATTTACAACTCCATTCCAACGGTTGAAGGAACCATTATGATGGCCATTCAGCACACGGATTTTACCATTCATGGCTCAAATGTATTAGTGCTAGGGCTTGGAAGAGTGGGAATGAGTGTAGCTCGCACTTTTGCCTCCTTAGGGGCAAAGGTAAAGGTTGGTGCTAGAAAGACTGAGCATATTGCAAGAATAACAGAAATGGGATTAACGCCATTTCACCTTGATGACCTTGAATCGGTAGTGAAGGACGTGGATATTTGTATTAACACCATTCCAGTCTTAGTTGTAAAAGCAAATGTGATTGCTAAAATGCCTGCCCATACTCTGATTATAGATCTTGCTTCAAAACCGGGTGGGACGGATTTTAGATATGCAGAAAAAAGAGGAATTAAAGCACTATTAGCACCAAGCCTTCCAGGTATTGTTGCTCCTAAAACAGCTGGCCAGATTTTAGCAAATGTCCTTTCTCAGCTATTAGAGCATGATTTTAAAAATGGAAAGGAGTAAGCTTTCATATGAGTTTAAAAGGAAAAAGAATTGGATTTGGAATTACAGGGTCCCATTGTACGTATGAGGAAGTTTTCCCGGAGATTGAGAGATTAGTGAACGAAGGAGCAGAGGTTGTTCCTGTTGTTTCTTTTACCGTAAAAAGTACGGATACACGCTTTGGAGAAGGTGCAGAGTGGATCAGAAAAATTGAAGAGGTTACAGGTCAGAAGGTTGTAGATTCAATTGTAGCTGCAGAACCACTTGGACCAAAAAATCCCCTGGATTGTATGGTCATAGCTCCTTTAACGGGGAACTCCATGAGTAAATTTGCCAACGCTCTAACAGATTCGCCACCGCTAATGGCAGCGAAGGCAACCCTTCGTAATCATCGACCAGTTGTACTTGGAATTTCTACAAACGATGCCCTTGGGTTGAATGGTGTGAACTTAATGAAGCTAATGGCTGCGAAGGATATTTATTTTATCCCATTTGGTCAGGATGATCCGTTTGGTAAGCCAAAGTCAATGGTCGCACAGATGACTTTATTAAAAGAAACGGTATTAGCTGCATTAGAAGGAAAACAGTACCAGCCTGTATTACTAGAAAGATATAAGGGTTAACTGTTTAAGTAGCAAGTCCCTTTCAATCATAGAAAAATGGTGATATAGTAAATGAATCCTTTATGTAACCATGCGCTTTAGTATGGTAAAATAAAGACATTCCAGTATAGTTTAAACATCATATCGGAAAGGGAGATCCCGATGAGTACAATAAATCAATATCATGTTGCTGTTGTAGGTGCAACAGGAGCAGTTGGCGAACAAATGTTACACACATTAGAAGCATTAGACTTTCCTATTAGTCAATTAACCTTACTATCTTCAGCTCGTTCAGCTGGTAAAAAGATTGTGTTTAAGGGTCAAGAATATACAGTTCAAGAAGCAAAACCTGAAAGCTTTGAGGGTGTAGATGTTGCTTTATTTAGTGCTGGTGGAAGTGTATCCAAACAATTAGCTCCTGAAGCTGTTAAGCGAGGAGCTATTGTAGTGGATAACACAAGTGCCTACAGAATGGATCCGAATGTTCCATTGGTCGTACCAGAAGTGAATGAAGTAGATTTGCACAACCATAATGGAATTATTGCAAATCCAAACTGTTCAACCATTCAAATGGTGGTTGCATTAGAACCTATCAAAAAAGCACTTGGCTTGAAAAAAGTAGTAGTTTCCACATATCAAGCTGTTTCAGGTGCAGGTCATTCTGCAATTGAAGAGTTAAAAAGTCAAACGGATGCGATGCTAAAGGGAGAAGAGGTAGAGCCTCAGCTTCTTCCTGTAAAAGGTGATAAAAAGCATTATCCGATCGCGTTTAATGCCATTCCACAGATTGATGTCTTTCAAGATAATGGCTTTACGTATGAAGAGATGAAAATGATTAACGAAACGAAGAAGATTATGCACATGCCTGAATTGAAAGTGGCAGCAACATGTGTTCGTTTACCTGTTGTTGCGGGGCATTCTGAGTCTGTATATGTTGAAGTGGAAAAAGAAGGCGTCACAACAGAGGAATTACGGTCATTGTTACGTGATGCGGAAGGTGTAACTTTGGAGGACCAACCAGAAGAACAAATTTACCCTATGCCACTTTTTGCAGAAGGGAAACCAGATGTATTTGTAGGTCGAATTCGTAAAGATTTAGACGAAGATAAAGGTTTCCACTTATGGGTTGTTTCAGACAATCTGCTCAAAGGTGCAGCATGGAATTCTGTGCAAATAGCTTGGTCTCTTGCCAAGCAAGGTTTGTTGAGCAAAAAAGCATAAAGTTGCATAGAATAAAAGGTAATAACAAATAAGGTTCTGAGCGGATATAATTGGGGTGGAAGAATGAAGATCGTTGTACAAAAATTTGGTGGTACTTCGGTTCAAAATGAAAAAAGTAGAAAACATGCCATTTCACATGTAAAGCAAGCTGTAACTGAAGGATATAAAGTAGTGGTAGTCGTGTCCGCTATGGGACGTGCGGGTGACCCGTATTCTACAGATTCTTTGTTATCTTTAGTGAATGGCTCAAAAGTATTAGTTTCCAAGAGAGAACAGGATCTTTTATTATCCTGTGGTGAAGTGATTTCGAGTGTAGTTTTCTCGAATGAATGCAAGCAAGCAGGATTAAATGCTACAAGCTTGACCGGAGCCCAAGCAGGCTTTCGAACGAACCAAGATCATACTTCAGCAAAAATTATCGAGATGAGATGTGATAGACTTCTTCAAGAACTAGAAGATCATGATGCCGTCATTGTTGCTGGTTTTCAAGGTGCTTCCAAGAGTGGTGAAGTGACGACGATTGGTCGTGGTGGAAGTGATACTTCTGCCTCTGCTTTAGGTGCTGCGTTAAACGCAGAATGGATTGATATTTTTACAGATGTGGAAGGAGTCATGACAGCCGATCCGCGAATTGCTGATAAGGCTAGACCACTTTCTGTTGTAACGTATAATGAAATTTGTAACATGGCCTATCAAGGAGCGAAGGTAATTCATCCTAGAGCGGTTGAGATTGCCATGCAGGCGAAGGTTCCGATTCGAGTTCGTTCAACCTATTCAGATAGTCTTGGTACCTTAGTTACAACACTAGATAGAGGGAACCGTGGAATCGATGTTAGAGAAAAACCTGTAACAGGAATTGCACATCTATCTCCAGTTACACAAATTAAGGTGGCTGCGAAGAAGGATGAATACGATTTGCAGTCGAAAGTATTTAAAGCAATGGCTGCGGAACAAATAAGCGTTGATTTAATCAACATTTCACCAAATGGTGTGGTTTATACGGTTCTGGACAGTGTAACAGAAAAGGCTTTGAACACGCTTCGTTCCATCGGCCTTGAGCCTAAGTACGAAAGAAGTTGTGCAAAAGTATCTGTTGTTGGAGCAGGTATGAATGGAGTCCCTGGAGTAGCTGCAAAGATTGTGTCAGCACTCTCTGATGAGGGGATTCGTATTTTACAATCTGCAGATAGTCATACAACAATTTGGGTTCTGGTTAAAGAAACAGACTTAAAAGCTGCTGTCAACACACTGCATGATGCATTTGAACTAGAAAAAGACACAGTTGACATAGATGCAACTTATCTACAAAATCCATAAAAGGGAGTGGTTTGATGGCTTTGTTTGGTAGAGTTTCTACAGCAATGGTTACGCCATTTGATAGTAAAGGGAATATCGATTTTAACAAAACAACGCAACTGATTGAATATCTTTTGGCAAATGGAACGGACTCTTTAGTAGTTGGTGGTACAACAGGGGAATCTCCAACTTTAACATCTGAAGAGAAGATTGCACTATTCCGCCATGCTGTTAAAGTCGTGAACAAAAGAGTACCAGTTATTGCGGGAACAGGATCGAATAACACTTATGCTACGTTAGAATTAACTAAAAAAGCAGAAGCTGCTGGCGTTGATGCTTGTATGTTAGTTGTTCCTTACTACAATAAGCCAAATCAAGCTGGTTTGTATCAGCATTTTAAAACGATTGCGGAAGGTACATCTCTTCCAGTCATGCTATATAACGTTCCTGGCCGGACGGTAACAAATATGGCACCGGCAACCGTTATTAAGCTTGCTGAAATTCCTAATATTGTGGCAGTCAAAGAAGCAAGTGGTGACCTTGATGTGATGACAGAAATTATTGCTGGGACACCTGATGAGTTCGCACTTTATAGTGGGGATGATGGTTTGACTATTCCATCTCTTTCTGTCGGGGCAACTGGTATTATTTCCGTTGCATCTCACATCATTGGAAATGAAATGCAAGAAATGATTCAATTTTTCCTATCCGGAAATGTAGGGGAAGCAGCAAAGCTTCATCAAAAATTATTACCAATCATGAATGAGCTCTTTAAAGCACCAAGTCCAGTGCCAGTAAAAACAGCTCTTCAATTAAAAGGCCTTGACGTTGGATCCGTAAGACTTCCGTTAATACCTTTAGTGGAAGAAGAAAGAACGGCATTAATGAATGTTATAAACACACTATAAACCACCAGTTTTGGTGGTTTTTTCGCGGATTTTGCGCTTCGAAAATCTGTCACGTTTCGACATGAATAGATATTGTAAAGCTTTTCCCTCATCCATTATAATGTAAGGAATAAGAGGTACGGCTTAAAACAACCTAGGAGGACTAACTTTGACAACACAAATAGAGAACATACGGATTATTCCACTTGGTGGAGTAGGAGAAATCGGTAAAAACATGTACGTGGTTGAGGTTGAAAATCAGTTATTTATTTTAGATAGTGGATACATGATGCCAGAAGATGAAATGCTGGGAATTGATATTGTAATTCCTGACTTAACATACATAATTGAAAATAAAGCGAGAGTGAAGGCTATCTTCCTTTCTCATGGACACGACGATCAAATTGGGGCCTTACCATTTTTATTAAGGCATGTACAATGCCCAGTCTATGGTGCAAAACTTACTCTGACCTTAGCAAAAGCTCAGTTAAAAGAGCACGGTTATAAAGGAAAACATCGCTTTTTTGAGATTGATTCCAATCGTGATCTTACATTCGGGGAGACGAAGGTATCTTTCTTTAGGACAAACCATACGATTCCAGATTCGTTTGGGATATGCATACATACAGATCAAGGTGCCATTGTCTATTCAGGTGATTTTAAGTTTGATCAATCGGCAACAGGGAAGTACCGTGCAGATCTTGGAAAGATGGCTCAAATTGGACAAAGCGGGGTCCTTTGTCTTTTATCGGACAGTATGCAAGCAGAAACACCTGGATACACAACCTCTGATGCATTTCTTTATAAAGAAATGTCAAATGCATTTGGTGGAGCAAATGGCCGTATGATTGTTGGCTGTTATACATCTGATTTGATCAGAATTCAACAAGTTTTTGATGCAGCTTACGAGAATAATAGAAAAGTAGCTGTGTTTGGAAAACAACTGAAGCGATTCTTTGAAGGTGCCATTAACGGAGGTTATTTGAATGTACCAGAAGACATTCATATCTCAACAGATGAAATGCGTAAGTATGAGGATCATGAATTAGTCATTTTAGTCACGGGTAGCCAAGGCGACTTACTAGAAGCACTTCAAAAAATGGCGAAGAAACAACATCGCACCATTCACATTGATGAGAGTGATACGGTTCTCCTATCCACTCCAGTACCAATGGGTGGTGAAGTGTTTGTATATAGAACACTTGATTTATTAAGTCGTTCGGGTGCTCATGTTATTTCATCTCATAAACATTTAAGAGCAGATGGACACGGTAGTCAAGAAGACCTTAAACTCATGATGAATTTAATGCAACCCAAATACCTCATTCCGGTACATGGAGAATATAGAGCTTTATATGCACATGCTAAAATCGGAAAAGAAGCTGGTATTTCTCCTGAAAATATTCTCATTCCAGACCGTGGAGATATCATTGAATGTAGTGAGAAAGGGATCTCCCAAATTGGAAAAGTCCCAGCTGGCAATGTTCTCATTGATGGAATTGGTGTGGGAGATGTTGGGAACATCGTACTGCGTGACCGTAAGCTCCTGTCGCAGGACGGAATCTTCATCATTGTTGTTACCATTAACAAAGCGAAGAAAGAAGTCACGGCAGGACCAGAGGTATTATCAAGAGGTTTTGTATACGTAAGAGAATCAGAAAAGCTAATGGAAGAATCCGCAACGAAGGTAAAAGAAATCGTAGAAACAACACTGCTGGAGTCCAAACATATTGACTGGGCTTCACTAAAACAAAACATCCGAGATCAACTATATTCCTATCTCTTTGAAAAAACAAAAAGACGCCCAATGATCTTACCGATTATTATGGAAGTGTAAAAAAACAAATCCCCTTCCAAAGGTTTGGACTTTCTAGAATGAATTTCATCTTCAGGTTCATACTAGTCCTATAACCTTTGTTGAAAGGGGATTTTTGTATGTTTACAAACTCAAACAAACAACCAGAACAAGAGGGCCAAAAAGACGAACAAAAATCAGGTTTGTTGGATAAAATCCAACAACTAGGTCAAACCAATGTTCCACAAATGCCAACGGATACAAAGATTCATTGTCTAACGATTGTCGGGCAAATTGAAGGACATATGCAATTACCTCCACAAAATAAAACAACGAAGTATGAACATGTGATTCCGCAAATTGTAGCAATCGAGCAAAACCCAAATATTGAGGGATTACTCGTCATTTTAAACACTGTAGGTGGAGATGTAGAGGCAGGATTAGCTATTTCTGAAATGCTTGCATCCCTATCAAAACCAACAGTCTCATTAGTATTAGGAGGCGGTCACTCTATTGGTGTTCCAATCGCCACATCTTGTGACTACAGTTTTATCGCAGAAACCGCCACAATGACCATCCATCCAGTTCGCCTAACTGGGTTAGTTATTGGGGTACCACAAACCTTTGAATATTTGGATAAAATGCAAGAAAGAGTCGTTCGTTTTGTTACCGAACATTCTAATATTACAGAAGAAAAATTTAAGGACTTAATGTTTGCTAAAGGAAACCTAACAAGAGATATCGGAACTAACGTTGTGGGAAAAGACGCTGTAAAGTACGGGTTAATTGACGAAGTCGGTGGAATTGGATTGGCATTGAAAAAGTTGAACGAATTAGTGGAGCAGCATAAAGGATCACAAGACCAGGAAGGACTAGTGCAATGAGTGTATTGTATACAACGGTACCACATGAGCAAATATTTCCTACAGACTCAAATGTTTATGGTAAGCAAATGATGATGGAACACAATGGAATTCCGGTCCTAGTGGAGCAGGAAGAGGAAGGATTTAGCTATAGGATTGTCAAAGTAATGAGTAGTGATCCTAGTCACTTTCTAAGAGATGATTGTTGTCCAGGTACAAGAATATCGTTTACACCACAACAAGGTCAATTATGATATAATGGACATCTAGAAGCAGCCACTTTTTGGCTGCTTATTTAGTACATAATGTTGGAATTAGATAGGTGATGGTATGTCTAAAAAGAAAAAGAGAAAAAGTGCATCCCGAAAAGAACTGAAAAGAACGGTAAAATATGAGATAGCAGCCCTACTACTGTTGGCAGTAACTTTAGTTGCAGCATTAGATTTGGGTGTCATTGGTAAAGCCGTTATATTTGTTTTTCGATTCTTTTTTGGAGAATGGTATGTACTCTTGTTATTAGCAATGATTTTATTAAGTTTTCAATTTATGTGGAAAAGGGAATGGCCCTACCTTTTGAGTCGGAGATTACTAGGGATCTATATTATAACCTGTTCCCTTCTGTTGTTAAGCCATGTCACCTTATTTGAGCTACTAGTAACGCAAAATTCGATTCAGCACCCAAGTGTCATATCAAATACTTGGGAATTGTTCTGGATGGATGTAGATGGTGAAACGTCAACCCATGATTTAGGTGGAGGTATGGTGGGGGCATTTGTTTTCGCTTTCTCTTTTTTCTTAGTGGATTCATTAGGGACCAAGATTTTAGCTGTTGTATTGATTATGATTGGACTAGCCCTCCTTACCGGGAAGACGTTTGGAGATTTATTTGGGAAAGGTATAGAAAGGGCAAGTGCGTTCTTTAAGAAACAATGGTCCATGTTTAAAAAAGATATGTCTACATATAAAGTAAAACGAAAAGAAAAAAAGCAACATAAACAAGAAGAGCGTGAGAATCAAACAGAGGATGAGGAAGAAGTTGAAGTGGTTCAGCTTCAGCCAGAGCCACGAGAAGAGCCGATTATTTCGAACTTTGCAGAAGTCGCTTATCGAAACAGCGATCAGCCAAAAGAAAAGAAATCATCCAAGGATGAAGAAGCAACCGATACATCCAGTGATATTGTTCCTGCCATTCAATTTAGTGAAGTAGAGAATAAAGATTACCAACTACCACCACTGCGTTTGTTACATGCTCCAAAGCAATCTGACCAAAGTGGGGAATATGAGCTTATTCATGCTAATGCAGCGAAGCTTGAAAGAACGTTCCAAAGCTTTGGAGTTAAAGCCAAAGTAACACAGGTTCATATTGGACCTGCCGTTACGAAGTATGAAGTATATCCAGATATTGGTGTTAAGGTTAGTAAAATTGTAAACTTATCGGATGACTTAGCTTTAGCTTTAGCTGCGAAAGATATTCGGATTGAAGCCCCGATACCTGGAAAATCGGCAATTGGAATTGAAGTCCCGAATTCAGAGGTGGCAATGGTTAGTCTTCGCGAAGTATTGGATGCGACAGCAACTGAAAAACCTGAATCGAAGTTATTGATTGGCTTAGGACGAGATATTACGGGGGAAGCTGTGTTTGCCGAACTGAACAAAATGCCGCATCTTTTAGTAGCAGGAGCAACGGGTTCAGGGAAGAGTGTATGTGTCAATGGCATAATTACCAGTATTTTAATGCGGGCAAAGCCACATGAGGTAAAACTTATGATGATTGACCCTAAAATGGTTGAACTCAATGTGTACAATGGAATCCCTCATTTACTTGCGCCAGTTGTAACAGATGCCAAAAAAGCATCACAGGCACTTAAAAAAGTCGTAAGTGAAATGGAAAGACGCTATGAGTTATTCTCTCATACAGGTACAAGAAACATTGAAGGGTACAACGAACTTGTAAGAAAACAGAATGCTGAGAATGAAGAAAAACAACCATTATTGCCATTCATCGTCGTTATTGTGGATGAGTTAGCAGATTTAATGATGGTTGCTTCGAATGATGTGGAGGATTCTATTACTCGTTTAGCGCAAATGGCTCGTGCAGCTGGCATTCATCTAATAATCGCTACTCAGCGTCCATCTGTAGATGTTATTACAGGAGTCATCAAAGCGAATATTCCTTCGCGTATTGCCTTTGCAGTTTCTTCCCAAACCGACTCCCGAACGATTCTTGATATGGGAGGAGCAGAAAAACTACTTGGAAGAGGAGATATGCTTTTCCTACCAGTAGGTGCTGCGAAACCTACCCGTATTCAAGGGGCCTTCATGTCCGACGAAGAAGTAGAGGAAATTGTAGAGTATGTTGTCGCTCAGCAAAAAGCACAATACAACGAGGATATGATTCCAGAAGAGGTCGTGGAGAATCGAGAGGAAGTAGATGACGAATTATATGAGGATGCAGTTGACTTAGTTGTTGATATGCAATCCGCTTCTGTCTCCATGCTACAAAGACGCTTTAGGATTGGATATACTAGAGCAGCTCGCCTGATTGATGAAATGGAATTACGTGGTATTGTAGGACCTTATGAAGGAAGTAAACCAAGAACGGTCCTTGTCACTAAATCAAGCGATGAGGCAACACCTTCTTAAAAGGAATCGAAGTTGAAAAAATACAAAAATAACGATAGAAAGAACCATACTAGCAATCCGAAAAAGTATGGTTCTTTTGCATTTAATTACTTCGAGTAGCGAATCATATATCAATATTCGACAAAAATGGTATAACACTATTTATTAATAGGTCGAAAAATGATATAGTATTTTCGGTTAGTAGGAATACTTTGAGTTTGAAAAAGTAGAAATGCTGGAGGACCACTATGACTGTAAAACCCGACCAACGCCACTTGTACCTTCAAGTGATTGACAAGTTGAAACAGAGTATCGAAGAGGGTACATACAAGATGAAGGAACGGTTACCTTCAGAGTTTGAATTATCCAAACAACTAGGGGTCAGCCGCGCAACACTAAGAGAAGCTCTTCGAGTATTGGAAGAAGAGAATGTGATAGTTCGTAGGCATGGAGTAGGAACTTTCGTCAATTCCAAACCAATATTAAACTCAGGGATTGAACAGTTAAATAGTGTAACTGGCATGATTGAAAATGCCGGGCTACGTCCAGGAACTATTTTTTTAAATTCAAGTGATATCGGTTCCACAGAAGAGGATCAGCGTCGTTTTTCGCTCAAAAATGGAGAAGACTTACTCATGATTGAAAGGGTACGCACAGCGGATGGAGAGCCTATCGTGTACTGTCTTGATAAAATTCCAAGGTCTATTTTATCTGATTCATTTACACATAATCAGGACTCTATCTTCAAACTACTAGAACAAAGGGCGAATTGTAAGATAACCTATGCGGTCTCTGAAATAGAACCCATTGGGTATCATGAAAAAATTTCACCTATTCTTAATTGCGACCCTGAAACCGCACTTTTGTTACTTAAACAACTCCATTATGATGAAAATGACAGACCTGTATTGTATTCCGTGAACTACTTTCGAGCCGATGCCTTTCGCTTCCAAGTGGTAAGAAGACGATAACCATGAAAGAAGCGATTAAGCATACACTACTAAATGAAGTTTAATAACAATAGGAGGGTCAAAACCTTGAAAAAACGTAAATATGGTCTAGTACTTTCACTCGTTTTAGCTGCAGGTACATTCCTAGGCGCTTGTGGAAATGCTGAAAAAGAAGAAGGTACTCAAGGTAATAACGAAGGAACAGAAGATGCATTTACAGTTGCAATGGTAACGGACGTTGGTGGAGTAGATGATAAATCTTTCAACCAATCAGCATGGACAGGTCTTAAAGAATTCGGTTCTGAAAACGGTCTTGAGCAAGGTACTTCTGGGTACCATTACCTACAATCCAAAAATGATGCAGACTATGCAACAAACTTAAATACTCTAGTACGTGAAGATTTTAATCTTATCTACGGTATTGGTTATAAATTAAAAGATGCAATCACAACAGTTGCAGGCCAAAGAACTGATACAAATTTTGCAATTGTAGATGATGTTGTTGAATTAGACAACGTAGCTAGCATCACTTTCAAAGAGCACCAAGGTTCATTCTTAGTTGGTGTAGTAGCTGGTCTTACAACGAAAACAAACAAAATCGGTTTCGTTGGTGGAATTGACAGTGAGCTTATTAACAAGTTTGAATATGGATTCCGCGCTGGAGTACAAGCAGTTAACCCAGATGCTACTGTTGATGTAACTTATGCGGGTGCATTTGATAAGCCTGACCAAGGTAAAACAATTGCAGCTACAATGTATGGCTCTGGTGTTGATGTAATTTACCATGCATCTGGTGCAACTGGTAACGGTGTATTCACGGAAGCAAAAGATATCAAGAAAAATGACCCAGATCGTGAAGTATGGGTAATCGGTGTTGATATGGACCAAGCTCCTGAAGGTGAGCTTACTCTAGATAGTGGAGAAACTGTAAACGTAACGTTAACTTCTATGGTTAAGCGTGTAGACGTTGCAGTTAAAGACCTTGCTGAAAAAGCTAAAAATGGTGAATTTCCAGGTGGAGAAATCATTGAGTACGGTATCGACGAAAACGGTATTGGAATTGCTCCAACACAAGATAATCTAACAGAAGACATTCTGTCAGCAGTTGAAGAGTGGACTGGAAAAATCCAAAGCGGTGAAATCGAAGTACCTAAGAACGAAGAAGAATTTAACAACTTCGAACTTTAAGGTTTACACAATAAGACCTTTTAAATCAAATAGGCCGGTGCATTACCGGCCTTTTTTCCTTAATGGCTAGAACTCTAACCGAAGCGCTATATAAGAAAACTCTATGTAACGCTTCGTTTAAAGTTTTAAAAAATAGTAGGGTCATCCATTCTACTGATTTTAGGAACTTATACTTTTTTTAAAAGTCTGACATCATACAACAATTTTTCAAAATTAAAGGGAGTGAGTATGCATGGAATATGTTATTGAGATGCTCAATATACGGAAAGAGTTTCCGGGAATCGTAGCGAATGATAATGTCACTCTCCAAGTTAAGCCTGGGGAAATTCATGCTTTATTAGGGGAGAATGGTGCTGGGAAATCAACACTTATGAATGTCCTCTTTGGTCTGTATCAACCAGAAAATGGTGAAATTCGTGTTCGAGGAGAGAAAGTCGAAATCACGAGCCCGAACATTGCCAACGATTTGGGGATCGGAATGGTCCACCAACACTTTATGCTTGTAGACGATTTTACTGTTACAGAAAATATAATACTTGGTAAAGAACCAACTAAGGGTAAATTATTTAATAACCAGAAGCATGCGAGAAACAAGGTTAAAGAAATCTCTGAAAAATATGGTTTAAAAGTGGACCCCGATGCAAGAATTGCCGATATATCGGTTGGTATGCAACAACGTGTTGAAATTTTGAAAACGCTATATCGTGGGGCAGATATCTTAATCTTAGATGAACCTACAGCCGTTTTAACACCGCAAGAAATTATGGATTTAATACAAATTATGAAAAATTTAATCCGTGAAGGTAAGTCTATTATTCTGATCACTCACAAACTGAAAGAGATTATGGAAGTTTGTGATCGAGTAACCGTCATTCGAAAAGGAGTAGGAATCGACACTTTAAATGTATCCGATACCAATCCTAATGAATTAGCAAGTTTAATGGTAGGTCGTGATGTCATATTTACAACTGAAAAAGGACAAGCAAATCCAAAGGATGTTGTGTTATCGATTGAGAAGCTAGTGGTGAAAGACTCAAGAGGTGTACCTGCAGTTAAAAACCTAAACTTAGAGCTTAAAGCGGGTGAAATTGTAGGGATTGCTGGAGTTGATGGAAATGGACAATCTGAGTTGATTGAAGCCATTACAGGTCTGCGCAAAGTGGAGTCTGGGGTCATCTCACTAAATGGAAAACAGATTCAAAATCAAAAGCCAAGAAAGATTACAGAAAGTGGTGTCGGTCACATCCCACAAGACCGTCATAAACATGGTCTTGTATTGGATTTTCCTATTGGAGAAAATATGGTTCTTCAAACGTATTACCAAAAGCCTTTTTCAAAGGGAAGCGTATTAAATTTCCCAGCCATTTACGATAAAGCACGTGCGCTCATTGAAGAGTTCGACGTACGTACACCATCTGCTACAACGCCTGCAAGAGCATTATCAGGTGGAAACCAACAAAAAGCGATTATTGGTCGTGAAGTTGACCGTAACCCAGATTTGTTAATTGCAGCACAACCTACACGTGGGTTAGACGTTGGAGCGATTGAATTTATTCATAGAAGATTGATTGAACAACGCGATCAAGGAAAAGCTGTATTACTCCTTTCCTTTGAATTAGATGAAATCATGAATGTAAGTGACAAGATTGCAGTGATCTATGAAGGTAGTATCGTAGCGGTCGTTGATCCAAAAGAAACAACTGAGCAAGAGCTTGGCCTACTGATGGCTGGTAGCACTTCTAAGGATGGTGACGATCACAATGGAAAATAAAGAGACAAGAAAAAAATTATCAGTCCTTCAAAGAGTGAATTTTAAAAGTCTTTTAATACCAGTATTATCTGTATTTTTAGGACTCATTGCTGGGGCCATCATCATGCTGTTAACAGGATATGATCCGATAAAAGCATACGGAGCCCTATGGCAAGGTTCTTTTGGGGAAATTTTTTATGTAGGAGAAACAGTTAGACAAGTTACGCCTTATATTTTATCTGGTTTAGCTGTCGCATTTGCCTTCCGTACAGGGTTATTTAACATTGGTGTGGAAGGGCAGCTTCTCGTAGGTTGGATAGCGGCTGTATGGGTAGGTTTAACGTTTGATGGATTACCAAAACTTGTTCATCTACCGCTTGCTGTTATTGCAGCAGCTCTAGCAGGTGCCATCTGGGCGTTCATTCCAGGATTACTAAAAGCACGGTACCGTGTTCACGAAGTTATTGTAACCATCATGATGAACTACATTGCCTTACATGCTACGAATTCTTTTATTCGTGACGTGATGACAGATAACAGTGACAGTACAGCTCGTGTCCCAGAGTCAGCATCATTAAGCTCTAACTTTTTATTAGAAATCACGGATTATTCACGTATGCACTGGGGATTCCTGATTGCCTTATTGGGAGCATTTTTCGTATGGTTCCTCTTAGAAAAAACAACGAAGGGTTACGAATTACGTGCGGTTGGTTTCAACCAACATGCTTCTCAATATGCGGGGATGAATGTTAATAAGAACATTATCCTATCGATGGTAATCTCAGGTGGTTTAGCTGGATTAGCTGGTGCCATGGAAGGGATTGGAACATTTAACTACGCATTTATTCACTCTGCATTCACTGGCGTAGGTTTTGATGGAATTGCTGTAGCTCTACTTGGTGGAAACACCGCAATTGGGGTTGTGCTAGCAGCCTTCCTATTTGGTGGATTAAAGAACGGTGCTTTAACCATGCAAATGGATGCTATGGTACCAACTGAATTAGTTGAAATCATCATTGCTCTTATCATTTTCTTTGTAGCAAGTAGTTATATCTTCAAATGGCTTCTTAATCGCCGTAAGAAGGGGGTGGAATAAGTGAGTTTAATGGAAGCATTACAAATCATAATTCCTAACACGATGGTATTAGCAGCACCACTTATTCTAACAGCCCTAGGTGGAGTTTTCTCAGAACGCGCCGGGGTCGTAAATATTGGACTAGAAGGACTCATGATTATGGGTGCCTTTGTTGCCATTGTTTTTAACTTAACCTTTGCAGATGCTTTAGGTGACTCGGTCAAATGGGTAGCCTTACTTGTTGCGATGGTTATATCCGGAATTTTCGCGATTTTACACGCAGTAGCATCTATTAGCTTCCGAGCAGATCAGGTAGTCAGTGGGGTAGCCATCAACTTCCTTGCACTCGGAATTGGTCTATTCTTTGTTAAAAGTGTGTATGGAAAAGGTCAAACGGATCGAATCACGGAGCCATTCTACTCTACTAACGTTCCAATTCTATCCGATATTCCGATTATCGGTGACTTGTTCTTTACGAGAGCTTATTATACTTCGTTCTTAGCGATTGCTTTAGCGATCCTTGTGTGGGTAGTGATTTTCTATACGCCGTTTGGTTTACGTCTACGTTCCGTTGGTGAACATCCAATGGCAGCAGACACAATGGGGATTAACGTTACAAAAATGAGATATACAGCCGTTATTCTAAGTGGTATGTTTGGTGGTCTTGGTGGTGCCGTTTTCGCACAAACGATTTCTGGTGACTTCGGCCATGCAACGATTACAGGACAAGGATTTATGGCTCTTGCGGCATTGATCTTTGGTAAATGGAATCCACTTGGAGCCATGGGAGCGGCTATCTTCTTTGGATTTGCTCAAAGTTTAAGCCGAATTGGTCCAAGTCTTCCATATATCGAAAACGTACCAAGTGTCATCTTACTGATTGCACCTTACGCATTAACAATCCTTGCTTTAGCTGGATTCATCGGCCGTGCAGAGGCACCAAAAGCATTAAATACTCCTTATATTAAAGGGAAACGATAGAATGAATGAAAGCCAAACTTCGATTATGGAGTTTGGCTTTTTTATGAGGTGAGGTGCTCGAATTTCCGATAGGGCGGCAGAAGTTTCCGATAGAGAGCGCAGAATTTCCGATAGAAGGCGCAGAATTTCCGATAAGACAGCAGAAGTTTCTGATAGAAGACACAAAGTTCCCGATATAGGACAAACCACTGGTTACATAAACCTTTTTTACCATAAACTTGTTAATGGCTCGTCTAAAGATGTATAGTATAAATACAAATTTCTTACACTATTCTAGACGCCAAAAAAGAATAGGAAAGATGGGAGGTAGTTGGATTGTCAGTATTGAAGGAAGAAATTCTCGATGGTAAAGGGTTTCGAATACATGTAGTCCAAGCTGATCAGTTTAAAACGAACACATTAGTATTTAAAATGAAAGCCCCTTTAAATAGAGAGGATATCACCATTAGAGCACTTTTACCTTATGTTTTACAGGCAAGTACGGAAAAATTCCCTACTACAACAAAGCTACGTTCGTATTTAGATGAACTATATGGTACTGGACTATTCGTCGACCTAGGGAAAAAGGGTGAATATCACGTTATCACCTTTTCAGTAGATATCGCCAACGAGAAGTTCTTAAAAGACCAAACTCCACTTTTAGAAAAAGCTTTCGAATTGTTATCAGATATTCTGTTAAAACCACTCGCTAAGAATGGTGCCTTTGATTCCCAAACAGTAGAACAAGAAAAGCGCACCCTGAAACAACGGATTCAAGCAGTGAATGACGACAAAATGAGATATGCTGGGGTTCGCTTGGTAGAAGAAATGTGTAAAGAGGAACCATACTCCTTGCCATTGAATGGTTTTAAGGAAGATGTGGATGCGATTACGCCGGAATCTCTTTATCAATATTTCCAGAGAGCATTTGCAGAGGATGAGTTAGATTTATATGTAGTAGGTGACGTAGAGCTTGATCGAGTTCAAAATTTTGCTGACCAATGGCTGCAGTTTGAGAACCGGGAGCCAAAGCAAATCGAAAGACGTTCAAGCAAAAATCCATCAGAAGTAAAAGAGGTTAAAGAACCTCAAAATGTAAAACAAGGAAAACTGAACATAGGGTATAGAACGAATGTTTTATACGGAGATGAGGATTACTACGCTTTCCAAGTAATGAACGGCATTCTGGGTGGCTTTTCACACTCTAAATTGTTTATCAATGTGCGTGAAAAAGCGAGCTTAGCCTATTATGCGGCAAGTCGTCTAGAAAGTCATAAAGGATTATTGTTAATCATGACTGGGATTGATATGCAAAACTACGATCAAACCGTAGCTATTGTAAAAGAACAAGTTCAGGCTATGCAAAACGGAGATTTTACCGAACAAGAAATTGCTCAGACAAAAGCTGTCATCAGAAATCAACTACTAGAAACAGTTGATACACCAAGAGGAATGACAGAGGTTCTTTATCACAATGTGGTAGCCAAGAAAAACATTGTGTTAAATGAATGGCTAGAAAAAACAGAAAGAGTAACAAAAGATGAGATTGTCTCAACAGCAAAGAAGCTTCAGTTAGATACGATCTATTTCTTAACTGGAAAGGAGCAAGCATAATGGAAAAGATACCATTCGAACAGCTCCAGGTTGATTTATACTATGAAAAAATGGAAAACGGTCTTGATGTCTATATCCTTCCGAAAAAAGGGTTTAACAAGACATACGCAACTTTCACAACAGATTATGGTTCCATTGATAATCACTTTATTCCGCATGGAAAACAAGATTATAGAAAGGTTCCTGATGGAATTGCACACTTTTTAGAGCACAAAATGTTTGAAAAAGAGGATGGGGACGTTTTTCAGCAGTTCAGTAAGCAAGGGGCTTCTGCGAATGCCTTTACAACTTTTACTAGAACGGCCTATCTATTCTCGAGTACGAGCGATGTAGAACGAAACTTAGAAACGCTCATTGACTTTGTTCAAGATCCTTATTTTACCCAAGAAACGGTTGATAAGGAAAAGGGGATCATTGGCCAAGAAATTACTATGTACGATGACAATCCTGATTGGAGATTATACTTTGGTGCTATTGAAAGTATGCACCATACCCATCCAGTTAAGTTGGATATAGCTGGTACCATTGAATCCATCTCAAAGATAACAAAAGATGATTTGTATGAATGCTATGAAACGTTCTATCACCCCTCAAACATGCTGTTGTTTATTGTTGGACCTGTTGAACCTGATCAAATTTTAAAGTTGGTCAAAGAAAATCAAGCGAAAAAAGAATACAAAGAAATGCCTCCTGTTGACAGAAAATTTGACGAAGAACCTGATACAGTAGCTGAAAAAGTCAAAACACTACATATGAACGTACAAACGGAAAAATGTATGGTAGGAGTCAAGGCTTCAAAAGTAGATATGTCAGGGGCTGAAATGCAAAAGCGGGAACAATGTGCTCAAGTCCTATTAGATATGCTTTTCGGAAAGAGTAGCGAAAACTACAAAGATCTTTATGAACAGGGCTTGATTGATGATTCCTTCTCTTATGATTACTCTCAAGAAAGAGGCTACGGGTTTGCATTAGTTGGTAGCGATACAAAGGATGCACAAGCTTTAACCCAAGCTATAACAAACATCCTAATGAAAGCAAAGACAGGAGAAGGTTTATCTGAGGAAGCATTAAATCGTTCCAAAAACAAGAAAATCGGAGGCTTCCTCCGTGCGATGAATTCTCCAGAATATATCGCAAACCAATTCACTCGTTATCGCTTTAATGATATGGATTTGTTTAATGTACTAACAGTCCTTGAATCGATTCAACTGACTGACATTAAGCAAATTGCAAGCGAACTGATTGATGAAAGTAAAATATCGGCATGTCACGTATTACCGCAACAAGAGAGCTAACCTAATAACCCTAATCACAGAGGAAAATCCTCATGGTTAGGGTTCTTTTTTGGTTATAATGGGAGTAAAGAAGTGTAGAAAGAGGAAATTTTCATGAAAAAATGGGCATTGATTACAGGGGCCAGCGGAGAAATTGGAAAAGCCATCAGTCGGAAGCTAGCAGCAGAAGGCTATTACTTATACTTACACTATTATCAAAACCAGCAGGGGATGGACGAACTTCTTCAGCAGTTAAATGAATGGAATGGTGAGTACATTCCTATCCGAGCAGATCTAAGCACGATTGAAGGAGTCGAGCAACTTGTTCAGTCCATATTTCAGATAGATGATATTGTTTTTTGTGCTGGGAAGGAATTAAACAAGCTATTGATTGATACAAATGAAGAGGAAATCTTTTTTCATATCCAATTACATATGAGCTCCACCATTTTACTTACAAAAAAATTACTCCCTAAATTGTATCAGAAAGAAAAGGGAGCCATTTTATTTATCTCATCCATCTGGGGGGAAACAGGTGCAGCCCTGGAAACAGTCTACTCAGCTGTAAAAGGTGGGCAGATTGCCTTTGCTAAAGCACTTAGTAAGGAAGTGGCTCGAAATGGAATTCGGGTGAATGTGGTGTCTCCAGGAGCCATTCAAACAAGAATGAATCAATTTTTAGCAGAGGAAGAAAAATATGATTTAGAAATGGAGATTGCCCTAGGAAGAATGGGGACTCCAGAGGAGGTAAGTGAAGCGGTATCGTTTCTTTTATCACCTAAGGCATCCTATATTACAGGTGAGGTACTTCGAGTGAATGGTGGATGGTACACATAAAATTCCAAATTTGGATGCATATTTTCTTAAAACCGATACAAAATAATCCTTGAACACATGTAAAAGGAGGATCTGATTATGTCGGTTTTAGATAGTTGGGATCAGTGGAAAAACTTTTTGGGTGACCGTCTTCACAATGCGCAAAACGAAGGTATGAATAACCAAGTCATTGGCGACCTTGCATACGAAATTGGAGAATACCTTGCAAATGAAGTGGACCCTAAAAATGAACAAGAACGAGTATTAGCAGATCTTTGGTCTGTTGCTTCTAGCGAAGAAAGACATGCCATCGCAAATATGATGGTCAAACTAGTTTCAAATAACGGTACAAAGTAAAGAGAGGGAAAACCTCTCTTTTTCCTTGTTATTATTTTTTAGAGAATAATCTTAAGTCAAATGAAATAACTTTTTTCTCTTTAGGACAAATTTCCTAATTTTCACTCAATATCGACAAAAACCCTTATTTTCAGACAATGTTTTTTGAATTATCCTTTCATAATCAAATAAAATCATATATTATAGACTATAAAGTACATATATATATACATAAATGTTTGTGTGGTACCTTCCAACAAAAATAAAATAGGAGAAATGGGGGGTATAGATGGAAAAAACAGAATGGTATTTTGAGTACGAAATTCAAAAAAACCGACCTGGTTTGCTTGGGGACATCTCATCTTTACTAGGGATGCTTTCCATTAACATCGTAACCATAAATGGTGTGGATGAAGGAAGACGTGGCATGCTCTTACTTGCACAACATAGAGAGCAGATTGAACGTTTCGAAGCAATTCTTCAAACAATGGATACCATTACGGTTACAAAGATACGTGAACCAAAACTAAGAGATCGATTAGCGGTCCGACATGGCCGATACATACAAAGAGATGCAGATGATAAGAAAACGTTTCGTTTTGTACGGGATGAATTAGGTTTGTTAGTTGATTTTATGGCTGAACTATTCAAACAAGAAGGTCATAAACTTGTAGGAATTCGTGGAATGCCTCGAGTTGGAAAAACAGAATCAGTGGTGGCATCAAGTGTTTGTGCCAATAAAAGATGGCTATTTGTATCATCTACTCTTTTGAAGCAAACTGTTCGTAGCCAACTGATTGAGGATGAATACAGTGAAAATAATATTTTCATTATGGATGGGATTGTTTCTACCAAGCGTGCCAATGAAAGACACTGGCAATTAGTCCGTGAAATCATGCGACTACCAGCTGTTAAAGTTGTAGAGCATCCTGACGTATTTGTACAAAATACCGAATATACCATAGATGACTTCGACTATATTATCGAACTCAGAAATGACCCTGAAGAAGAAATTACATATGAACTTGTTCAAAAAACAAACCTTTTTAATGACTCAGATTTTGGTGGATTTGATTTCTAATAATGTGGTAGGTGGTACTGATGACGGAGCTTGGTAATCGACTGCGAGAAGCCAGGGAGGCAAAGGGTTTATCGCTTGAAGATTTACAAGAAATAACGAAAATTCAAAAGAGATATTTAGTCGGCATTGAAGAAGGAAACTACGCTCCGATGCCTGGGAACTTTTATGTTCGTGCCTTTATTAAACAGTATGCAGAAGCAGTAGGGCTGGAACCAGAAGAAATTTTTCACGAATATGCAAGTGAAATACCGACGAGCCACCAAGATGACTTACCCGAGCAACTGTCACGTGTTCAAACAAGAAAAACTGGGCCAGTTAGTCATTCAAAGGTCTTTGATATTATTCCTAAGCTTCTTGTTGGGATTTTTGTAATTGGTGCTGCCATTGGAATCTGGTTTCTTTTCCAATCTATTGCTGGGGATGATAACCCTGATTCCGTTTCTGATCAATCAGGTGACGAGACAAACTTTGATGAGCAAGTAGGAATTAACGATGAAAATCCGGACGCTGGCAAAGACGACGAGGAAGATCCTGCTGATGAGGAGCCAATCGAAGAGGAGCCTGAAGAAGAGCCTGCTCCTGAGCCTGTTATTGAAAGCGTAGGGGTAAATGGTACTACATCATCCTATGTGTTGAAAAATGCTGAACAGTTCACTGTTGAAGTAAGCTCTACGGGGAGAACATGGGTACAAATTAAGGGCGCAGACAATACGGTCTACTTTTCTGGAGAATTGGCTGAAGGTCAATCCTCAAGTCATGATGTGACAGAAAATAGTCCTGTTAATATCCGTATGGGATTTGCACCTGACACACAAGTAAAAGTAAATGGCATCCCGGTAGAATTTCAATTACCAGCAGCAGACAATCATACTCAAAACATGATTATTCAATTCGAACCAACCCCAGCACAATAGTCATCTTTTAGATGGCTATTTTTTGCGTTGGAGAAAAATAAGAAACTTTGGGTAAAATAGGGTTTGCAGTGGCTAAGTTTTCGTTTATATTATAAAATTCATACGTACATAGGAAAACTAAGGTTAAAAGTATTAGGAGGCTTTTTTGTGAATTTACCGAATAAAATTACCGTATCCAGAATATTACTTATCCCAATCTTTATGATCATCATGTACATGGATTCATGGGGATCCTTCCATTTGGGAGAAGTAGAACTACCTGTCAATCACTTTGTTGGGGCGCTTATTTTTATCCTTGCATCCACGACAGATTGGGTAGATGGTTATTATGCTAGAAAATATAATTTAGTTACAAATCTTGGGAAATTTTTAGACCCACTTGCCGATAAACTACTGGTTTCTGCTGCTTTTATTATTTTAGTAGAACTGGGTTACGCTGCATCCTGGATTATTATCATCATTATAAGCCGTGAGTTTGCAGTCACTGGACTTCGCTTAATCCTAGCTGGAGAAGGGGAAGTAGTAGCGGCGGGGATGTTAGGAAAAATAAAAACATGGGCTCAAATTATAGCGATTTCTGCTCTTTTACTACATAACCTTCCTTTTGAATGGATTCATATCCCGTTTGCAACGATTGCGCTTTGGGTGGCATTGATTTTTACAGTGTGGTCAGGCTGGGATTATTTCTATAAGAATCGTCAAGTTTTATTGAACTCAAAATAAGGACTGATGACAATGCTTAGAGGGGAAATATTAGCGGTTGGCACAGAACTATTGCTTGGACAGATTGCCAATACAAATGCACAATATATCTCAAAGAAACTGGCTGAGATGGGGATTTCTTGTTTTCATCATAGTGTCGTAGGTGACAATCCAGACAGATTAGAAGACACAATGAAAATAGCGATGAATCGCTCTAATTTAATCATACTAACAGGTGGATTAGGCCCAACTAAAGATGATTTAACCAAAGAAACGATTGCCAAACTGTTCGGACGCACATTGGTAATGGACAGTAAGGCGTTGACCTACATTGAAGACTACTTTTCTAAAAAAGGTAGAACGATGACGGAAAATAATAAAAAACAAGCCCTAGTCATCGAAGGCTGTGAAGTGTTTCCGAACGATCAGGGGATGGCACCTGGGATGTTAGTATCAGAAGGCGGGACTCATGTGATCCTGTTACCTGGTCCACCAAAAGAAATGCAACCCATGTTTGAAAGCTATGTTCAGCCCACTTTAATGCGGATTGCTGGAAAATCTATGAGCATTCATTCTCGCGTTCTTCGTTTTTTTGGAATCGGGGAAGCTCAATTAGAAACAGTGGTTTCAGACTTAATTGATAGTCAAACGAACCCTACGATTGCCCCTTTAGCATCTGATGGGGAAGTGACGCTACGATTAACCGCGTTTACAGATAGTAAGGAAAAAGCTGTACCGATGTTGGATGAAGTGGAAGAGAAAATTCAAGCTAGAGTCGGTCAGTTCCTTTATGGCTATGATGATACGAGTTTGTTCCTTGAATTGAAGAAGTTGCTGGAGGAAAAACGTTGGACGCTCTCATGTGCTGAAAGTCTGACGGGTGGTTTGTTCCAAGGAGAGTATTGTTCCATGTCTGGTGCTAGCCAGACCTTTGTCGGCGGCGTTGTGTCCTATACGAATGATGTGAAGCAAATGCTGCTTGCGGTTCGTCCGGAGACATTAGCCTCGTATGGTGCTGTCAGTGAGCCATGTGCCATTGAAATGGCCAAAGGGGTCATGAGGCAAACAGGAAGTGATGTTGGTTTGAGTTTTACAGGTGTAGCGGGACCAGATCCGCTAGATGGTCAGCCGCCGGGTACGGTTTTTATTGGGATGGCGGATAAAAGCGGTCGTACGAATTGTGTGAAGCTTGAGCTAACAGGACATCGGAATGTGGTGCGCCAACGGACGTGTAAGCATGGGGCATATCAGCTGATGAAGTGGTTAGGGGAGTAGAGCGGGGAGAGGTCAGATCCTGTGGGGGGTCTGACCTTTTTTTATGGGGAAGGGTTTGGTGGCTGTGTCGAGGGTGGGGAAGCTGCGGCTGAAGCAAGGTGGCGTGGGCCGCACTCAATATGAAATATTCGCACCAAAATCGAAGGTTAGCGCACTAAAAGTTCCTTTTTTCGCACTCAAACTAAGATTCACACTCAAATCGGATTTTTCGCACACAAAACAAGAAAAATGCACTTAAATCTCCATTTTCGCACTCAAATTAGAATAATCGCACTAACCACCATCAAATATCCTATGCCAACAATTGTGACCCCCTCTAAATGAGTACCAACGTCATTTTTGATTAATAAACCTGTGAAAATTACCAAATTATCATTTGTTTAAATAAAACCTCACTAGAAAAATATAATTTTAATAAAAAATGATAGGTGAATGAACAGCCGGCTTTTCAATTAACTTTTCCTCCAATTTTTCCTACTCTAACCGGAAATCTTACCCAACAGCTGTTTAGTAGACATGGTTGCTAGGTACCAACTATAATGAAGACCTGCGTTTAATAGTCAGAATACTAATCAAAATAGAGTTTTCCAAGCCTTTTTTCGTTGAAAATGGTATTTTTCCTAGCTGATTTACCCATTTTCACGCAAAAATAGCGACCAAAATAACCGAATAGATGTTCGATTTTTCTCTTGGCAAATAGAATAAAAACCGTTATAGTAGAAGTAGATGTTAAGAAGATATTTGAGGAGGAAATTTAGTGAGCGATCGTCAAGCTGCCTTAGAAATGGCGTTAAAACAGATAGAAAAACAATTTGGAAAAGGCTCCATCATGAAATTAGGGGAACAAACGGAAAGAAGAATTTCAACGGTTCCAAGTGGATCATTAGCACTGGATGTTGCACTCGGAGTGGGTGGATATCCACGTGGAAGAATCATTGAAATTTACGGTCCAGAATCTTCTGGTAAAACAACAGTAGCATTGCATGCAATTGCTGAAGTTCAAGCTGATGGTGGACAAGCAGCATTTATCGATGCTGAGCACGCTTTGGATCCTGTGTATGCACAAAAACTAGGCGTAAATATCGATGAGTTACTACTGTCCCAACCAGATACAGGTGAACAAGCACTTGAAATTGCTGAAGCTTTAGTACGTAGTGGTGCGGTTGACATTTTAGTTATTGACTCGGTTGCAGCACTTGTGCCAAAAGCTGAAATCGAAGGTGAGATGGGTGACTCTCACGTCGGTCTTCAAGCTCGTTTAATGTCACAAGCCCTACGTAAACTATCTGGAGCAATCAACAAATCTAAAACGATTGCCATCTTCATTAACCAGATTCGTGAAAAAGTTGGAGTTATGTTTGGAAATCCCGAGACAACTCCAGGAGGAAGAGCCCTTAAATTCTACTCTTCTGTCCGTCTAGAAGTTCGTCGTGCTGAACAATTAAAGCAGGGTAACGACATCATTGGTAACAAAACAAAGGTTAAAGTTGTTAAAAATAAAGTAGCGCCACCATTCCGTGTAGCAGAAGTTGATATCATGTACGGAGAAGGGATTTCTAAAGAAGGCGAAATCGTTGATATGGCAGCAGAGCTCGACATCATCCAAAAGAGTGGAGCATGGTATTCATATAATGAGGAGCGTCTAGGTCAGGGTCGTGAGAATGCGAAGCAGTACTTGAAAGAGAATCCTGATATCCGTTTAGAGGTTCAAATTAAGATTCGTGAACATTATGGTCTTGACGAGGCTAAAGTTGCACCTGAGGAAGATGGACAAGAAGAATTTAAACTATAATATGTAAAACGCAGGGAGTCTAGTTTCCCTGCGTTTTTTTAGAATAAAAATAGTAGACAAAAATGTCAGAAAAGTTGATAGGATTTACTAGTGCTACGCTAAGGATAACTTGACATTGCAGTACCACAGATTTACAATAAATATGTATATTTTTCAACATTTTCGTAAACATCACAAGCGTGATTATACGGATAATTGAAAGGGCTTTGCTTATTAACTTTTTTCGAGCCTAATAATGAAAAATGTAAAAGAATTTGAAAGTGTACATGCCGACATGTATGAAAATTTGAAAACAAGTTCATAGCAAGAGGAGGTGAAACGATGGATACTTTAACAATCATCATCTCCATTTTGCTGGGCCTAATCGTTGGTAGTGTTGTTGGCTATATTTTAAGAAAAAATATTTACGAAGCGAAAGTAACTGGAGCAAAAAATGCTGCGAACCAAATTCTTGAAGATGCGAAACGTGAAGCGGATTCTATTAAAAAGGAATCATTGCTAGAAGCGAAGGATGAAATCCATAAGCTTAGAACGGATGCTGAAAGAGAGGTTCGTGAGCGTAGAAGCGAGTTACAAAAACAGGAGAATCGCTTGCTCCATAAAGAAGAGAATCTAGATCGTAAAGATGAAACGTTGGATAAACGTGAAACATTACTAGAAAAGAAGGAGGATTCTCTTAACCAAAGACAACAGCATATTGAAGAGATGGAAAGCAAAGTGGAAGAGATGGTGCGTAAAGGACAAGCTGAGCTCGAGCGAATCTCTAGTATAACCAGAGAAGAAGCTAAAGCCATTATTCTAGACCGCATTGAGGCAGAGCTTGCTCATGATATTGCTTTCATGGTGAAAGAAAGTGAGTCTAGAGCGAAGGAAGAATCCGATAAAAAGGCGAAAGAAATTCTTTCTCTTGCTGTACAACGTTGCGCAGCTGACCACGTTGCTGAAACGACCGTATCAGTCGTGAATCTACCAAATGATGAAATGAAAGGTCGAATTATTGGTCGTGAGGGCCGTAATATTCGAACACTTGAGACGTTGACAGGGATCGATTTGATTATCGATGATACCCCAGAAGCCGTCATTTTATCCGGTTTTGATCCGATTAGACGTGAAACAGCGCGTATTGCACTAGAAAAGCTTGTTCAGGACGGACGTATTCATCCGGCACGAATTGAAGAAATGGTAGATAAGGCAAGACGCGAAGTGGATGAGCATATTCGTGAAATTGGTGAACAAACAACATTCGAAGTTGGCGTTCACGGAATACATCCAGACTTAATGAAGATTTTAGGACGTCTCAAATTCCGTACATCATATGGGCAAAACGTTCTAAAACATTCGATGGAAGTTGCGAACTTGGCCGGACTACTTGCAGCTGAGCTAGGAGAAGATGTTACACTTGCGAAGCGAGCTGGCTTACTTCATGACATTGGTAAAGCCGTTGACCATGAAGTGGAAGGAAGTCACGTTGAGATTGGTGTAGAATTAACTACGAAGTATAAAGAGCATCCAGTTGTCATCAACAGTGTGGCATCCCACCACGGTGACACTGAACCAACTTCTGTAATTGCCGTATTAGTTGCGGCAGCAGATGCCTTAAGCGCAGCGCGACCTGGAGCTAGAAGTGAAACACTTGAGAATTACATCAAGCGACTTGAAAAACTGGAAGAGATTTCTGAATCCTACGATGGAGTAGAGAAGTCGTTCGCAATCCAGGCAGGACGTGAAATTAGAATTATGGTTAAACCTGATCTAATTGATGATCTCAGTGCACATCGACTAGCGAGAGATATTCGTAAACGCATTGAAGAGGAGCTGGATTACCCAGGTCACATCAAAGTGACCGTCATTCGGGAAACCAGAGCCGTTGAATATGCTAAATAAAAGAAGCCGACTTGGTTCGGCTTCTTTTTTTGTTGTGGTGGGATAGCCGTCATGTGTTCGATGGTGCTTTTGGTGATTTGAGCTTGTCTATTCGCTCGTATATCGGGTATCCGAGCGTGTTTCTGGCCATCAGCGCGTATTTCTGGCTATCCGAGCGTATTTTCCATCCACCCAAGCATATTCCATCCCCCAACCATTTGCCCTCAACTCAACAATCATATAAGATTAACTCAAGGCAGAACATGCTAAACTATAGATAAAGATATGATTAGAAAGGGACGACCTATGCGTATTTTATTTGTTGGAGATGTGGTGAGTTCATTAGGACGATCCATGGTGAAAGAATACCTCCCTAAGTTAAAAGATCAATATCGCCCGAATTTTACCATTGTTAATGGGGAGAATGCAGCAGGCGGTAGAGGGATTACACATAAGATTTATAATGAACTACTGGAGTGGGGAGCTCAAGCTGTCACTCTAGGAAATCATACATGGGATCATAAAGAAATCTTTGATTTTATTGATGATGCGAAACAGCTAGTGCGCCCAGCGAATTTTCCAGAAGGTTCACCTGGAGAAGGGCTAAAGATTATTGAACACCAAGGCAAGAAAGTTGCTGTCATCAGTGTTCAAGGACGAACGTTCATGCCAGCGATTGACGATCCTTTCCGGGCTGCTGAAAAACTTGTGGAAAAAGCAAGGTCAATTACACCGTATGTATTTGTTGACTTTCATGCAGAGGCTTCGAGTGAGAAGCTTGCTATGGGTTGGTTTTTGGATGGAAAAGCTTCCGCTGTTGTTGGAACTCATACACACATACAGACGGCGGATGAGCGCATTTTAACTAAAGGAACAGCTTATTTAACGGATGTAGGGATGACAGGTCCTTATGATGAGATTATCGGGGTCGATAAAGAGGCTGTTATTCGAAAGTTCCTAACGGCAATGCCGGTTCGATTCGATTTTTCGAAGTCAGGTCGTTCTCAACTGAGTGCGGTTGTCATTGACTTAGATGATAAAACGGGAATGGGTAAGAAGGTTGAACGTGTACTAATAAACGATGATCATATGTTTTACTATTAAAAGGGGCCAATATTTGGCCTCTTTTTCGTTAATTCGGACTTAAATTTACAAACGCCGCAATTGCTAATCATACCCTCGAATGATGCCCATTTCCACTCTAATAGCCGCAAATGGTAATCATAGCCCCGGAATGATGCCCATTTCCACTCTCATAAGCCGCAAACGGTAATCATAGCCCCGGAATGATGCCCATTTCCACTCTCAAAAGCCGCAAACGGTAATCATTGCCACCAATGATCCCCTTACCCACTCGAAAAAGCCGCAAACGGTATTTCAGAGCCCTCGAATGATGCCCATTTCCACTCTCAGAAGCAGCAAACGGAAATCATAAACCTCCCAGAAATCCAACAATCAACCAACACTTTATTAACAAATTGCTAAAAGATAAAAAGTCTCCTCAAAAATGTTGTCCAAGCTGGCATATGTAGGAATTTACGTGAATATAGTAGCAATGGAATGATTTATAGGCATCCCAAAGAGATAAGACCTCAAGCAACGTTCACGGAAAAAACAAGGAGGCATAAGGTAATGGAAATATTAAAAGTTTCAGCTAAATCGAATCCAAATTCTGTAGCTGGTGCACTAGCAGGGGTACTGAGAGAAAGAGGAGCAGCAGAAATACAAGCGATTGGTGCAGGGGCCTTAAATCAGGCAGTAAAAGCTGTCGCGATTGCACGTGGATTCGTAGCTCCAAGTGGTGTTGATTTAATTTGTGTACCGGCCTTTACAGATATCCAAATTGATGGAGAAGAACGGACAGCAATTAAGTTAATTGTGGAACCACGTTAGAGTAGTTTGGATGGGAGAACCTGTTTGCATATTCTGGCAAGCAGGTTTTTTATACGTTTTTCCACGTTATCAACACAAAAATATCAAAATATTTATAATATTTAAATTTAATACCACTACAAACTAGTTAATTTTTTCATATAATGCTAAACTAATATCGATGAATATAGTAGAATGGCTATTTTGGGACTACATATTAAGGACCTTTCGAAGGGTTTAAAGGAGTGTCAAGTATGGTTCAACAATTATCGTGGAAAGTGGGAGGGCAACAAGGAGAAGGAATCGAGAGTACCGGTGAAATTTTTTCTGTAGCCTTAAATCGTCAAGGCTACTATTTGTACGGGTACAGACATTTTTCTTCCCGCATTAAAGGTGGGCATACCAACAATAAAATTCGAGTTAGTTCGGTCCCCGTTCGGGCAATCTCCGATGATTTAGACATCCTTGTGGCGTTCGACCAGGAAACCATTGATGTGAACTACCAAGAACTACATGAAAAGGGCGTTATCATTGCGGATAGTAAGTTTAATCCGACAGCTCCTGAGGATTGTAAAGCAACTCTTTATTCCGTTGCGTTTACTGAAATTGCATCAGATTTAGGGACGTCCCTTATGAAAAACATGGTGGCCGTAGGTGCATCTTGTGCCGTGTTAAATTTAGAGACTAAGATATTCCTGAATGTAGTAGATGAGATTTTTGGCAGAAAAGGAGAGCAGGTTGTAGCGAAAAACATGGAAGCGATTCAAAAAGGTTTCGATGTGATGCGTGAACAGCTTGGAGAGGCTGCTGAAACGATGAAATTAGATGCTGCAGATGGGAAGCAACGCATGTTTATGATTGGGAACGATGCGATTGCGTTAGGTGCTTTGGCAGGTGGAGTTCGCTTCATGGCTGCGTACCCGATTACTCCTGCATCTGAGATTATGGAATATTTAATTAAGAAGCTTCCGAAAGTAGGAGGAACAGTAATCCAGACAGAGGATGAAATCGCTGCCTGTACGATGGCGATTGGTTCGAACTATGGTGGTGTGCGTGCATTCACTGCTTCGGCCGGTCCAGGGCTATCACTAATGATGGAGTCAATTGGTCTATCTGGTATTACAGAAACACCTCTTGTCATTGTCGATACACAACGTGGAGGACCATCTACAGGTCTTCCTACGAAACAAGAGCAATCGGATATGATGGCGATGATCTATGGAACGCATGGAGATATTCCTAAAATCGTAATGGCTCCTAGTACGGTAGAAGAAGCCTTCTATGATGCAGCAGAAGCTTTTAATCTAGCAGAAGAATATCAATGTCCGGTAATTTTCCTATCAGACTTGCAGCTTTCACTAGGGAAGCAAACGGTAGAACCTCTTTCCTTAGAAAAAGTAGAGATTCGCCGAGGAAAACTCGTAGAGGAAGAATTGCCAGAATTACCGGCTAAAGAATACTTCAAGCGTTATGAAGTGACGGAGGATGGCGTATCACCACGGGTTGTGCCTGGAACGAAGAATGGAATATTCCATGTAACAGGTGTTGAGCATGATGAAACCGGAAAGCCTTCTGAAGCGGCACCTAACCGTCAAAAACAAATGGATAAACGAATGAAAAAGCTAGAAAATCTTCGTTTCAATACGCCAGTTTATACGGATGCTCCTCATGAAGAAGCAGATCTGTTAGTGATTGGAATCAATTCAACGCGTGGAGCGATTGAAGAGGCGAAAGGTCGACTAGAGAATGATGGAGTGAAGGTTAACCATGCGCATATACGCTTACTTCATCCATTCCCAGCTGATGAAGTGTACGATCTAGTAAATAGTGCAAAACAGGTAGCCGTAGTAGAGAATAACGCAACAGGGCAGCTAACAAGCATTATCAAAATGAATGTCGGTGGGGCTAAGAAGATTAAAAGTGTACTGAAATATGATGGGAATCCATTTTTACCACATGAAATTTATGATAAATGTAAGGAGTTGCTTGACTGATGGCTACATTTAAAGACTTTCGTAATAATGTAAAACCAAACTGGTGCCCAGGCTGTGGAGATTTCTCTGTTCAAGCCTCCATCCAAAGAGCAGCTGCAAATGTTGGTCTGGAACCAGATAATATGGCCCTTGTTTCAGGGATTGGTTGTTCTGGCCGTATCTCTGGATACGTATACACGTATGGTTTCCATGGTATTCACGGTCGCGCACTACCTATTGCACAAGGATTGAAAATGGCGAACCGTGAATTAACGGTTATTGCGTCTGGTGGAGATGGAGATGGTTTTGCGATTGGTATGGGGCATACCATTCATGCCATCAGAAGAAATATCGATATCACATATATCGTAATGGATAACCAAATCTATGGCTTAACAAAAGGGCAAACGTCACCACGTTCGGCTTCTGGATTTAAAACAAAATCTACTCCGGAGGGAGCAATCGAGCCGGCATTGTCTCCGATGGAAATGGCTTTAACAGCGGGTGGAACCTTTATCGCTCAAGGCTTCTCTACTGATCTGAAAGAGTTAACGGCTTTAATTGAAGCCGGTATCCAACACAAAGGATTCTCACTCATTAACGTCTTCAGTCCATGTGTAACCTATAATAAAATCAACACATACGACTGGTTTAAGCAAAACTTAACGAAGCTTTCAGATATTGAAGGATATAATCCATCAGATCGACAGCAAGCCATGCAAACGTTAATGAAGCATGATGGATTGGTGACGGGAATCATCTATCAAAATAAAGAACAAAAATCCTACCAAGAGCTGGTACCAGGGTATAAAGAAACAGCTCTAGTAAACGAAGATTTAAATCTTGCCCCTGAAATGTTCGAGGGTCTTGTAAAAGAATTCATGTAATGAAACGAGCTTTATGAGGCGAGAATCCCTCATAAAGCTTTTTTCAAAAGATAAGAAAGTATAAATTTTGGGTCTACCGCAGTCTTTTGGGCTGTGGTATTTTCAATTTATGGAGAGGAATATTCTTAGACAAATCTTTTTTGATGAACA